>CAIYFF010000325.1 GCA_903925435.1 uncultured Planctomycetota bacterium
GCGACGATCGAGGCCGCGCGCGCCGGCGAGGCTGGCAAGGGCTTCGCAGTCGTTGCGAACGAGGTCAAGGAGCTGGCCAAGGAGACCGCGAAGGCGACCGAGGACATCAGCCAGAAGATCGAAGCGATCCAGTCCGATACGCGCGGCGCCGTCGAGGCGATCGAGCGCATCAGCCAAATCATCAACCAGATCAACGACATCCAGAACACGATCGCGAGCGCCGTCGAAGAGCAGACCGCGACGACGAACGAGATCGGCCGCAGCGTGACCGAGGCTGCGAAGGGCACCTCGGAGATCGCGCACACGATCACTGGCGTGGCGACCGCCGCGAAGTCGACGACGCAGGGCTGCAGCAACGTGCTGGGCGCCGCGACGGAGCTGTCCAAGATGGCGTCCGAGCTGCAGAAGCTCGTCTCGCGCTTCCGCTTCTGATCGAGGACCGCGAACGGCGCCGATGTGTGCCGTTCGCCTCAAGGGGAAACACCATGAAGGCACTGCTCGTAGACGACTCACGCGCGATGCGCATGATCCTGGCTCGCACGCTGAAGGAGATCGGATTCGAAGTCACCGAGGCCGGTCACGGGCTCGAGGGCTTGGAGCGACTCAACTCATCGGGTCCGTTCGACCTCGCTCTGGTCGACTGGAACATGCCCGAGATGGATGGACTCACATTCGTGAGCACGGTTCGCCAAGGCCAGCTCGCCAAGGACATGCGGATCGTGATGGTCACGACCGAGTCCGAGGCCGAGCGTGTCGCCGCAGCGCTCGCTGCGGGCGCAGATGAGTATGTCACCAAGCCGTTCACGAAGGACGCGCTCACTTCGAAGCTGGGGATCATCGGGCTGTTGGTCGACTGACCAAACGCTGCCGCCCCGTTTCGACTGCTGAAGACGCGACACCATGACGATCCAAACTGCAGACTTCGATTACGTGCGCACGTTCCTGAAACAGCGCGCAGCCATCGTCCTCGAGCCAGGCAAGGAGTACCTGGTCGAGGCCCGGCTATTGCCGATCGCGCGTTCGATTGGCTGCGACGGGCTGGAAGGGCTCGTCAGCAAGTTGAAGTCAGGGCAAAACCCTGCGCTGCAGACGCGCGTCGTCGAGGCCATGACGACCAACGAGACGTCGTGGTTCCGTGACCTCCATCCCTTTGAGGCGCTGTGCAGCAAGGTGATGCCCGAGGTCATCGAGACACGCAAGGCGGAGCGCACGATCCGCATCTGGTGCGGCGCGGCCTCGTCGGGCCAGGAGCCCTACACGGTGCTCATCCTGCTGTCGGAGCGCTTCCCTCAGCTCAAGGACTGGACGATCGACTTCGTCGCCACCGACATCAGCTCCGAGATGATCGCGAAGTGCCAGGCGGGTCGTTACTCGCAGTTGGAGATGAATCGCGGCATGCCCACTCCGCTGCTGCTGAAGTACTTCGAGCGCGATGGCCTCGACTGGAAGGTCAAGCCGGAGATCCGCTCGCGAGTCACGTTCAAGACGATGAACCTCTCGGTGCCGTGGCCGGCAATGCGAACGCTCGACATCGTGTTCTTGCGCAACGTGATGATCTATTTCGACGTGCCCACGAAGAAGCAGATCCTCAGCGGCATCCATCGTCTGCTGCGCCCAGGTGGCTGGCTGTTCCTAGGCAGCGCTGAGTCGACGCTCGGCATCCACGAGGGTTTCGAACGAGTCACAGAAGGCAAGGCCGTGATCTACCGCCCGAGCAAGGGATAACCATGCAAGTCACTGACAACACCGTGAATCAGGTCGTGGCCGAGGTCTTCAGCACGATGCTCGGCATCGATGCTGTGCCCGTTCCCTCACACGGACCATCGCACGACGGCGCTTGGATCGCCGCGTGCATCCACATCAGCGGCTCGTGCGCTGGATCCATCGTCGTCCAAGTGCCGTCTGCATTTGGCCGCCGCGCCGCCGCCGCGATGTTCGCAGCGGATCCCGCATCTCTCGGAGACGGCGAGGTGAAGGACGCGCTCGGCGAAGTCGCCAACATGGTGGCTGGAGCCCTGCGCCTTGCGCTGCCGATGCCCAACCAGATCTCGCTGCCAAGCGTCGCCGAGGGCAAGGACCTCAGCATGCGCGTGCCCGGCAGTGAAGTCGTGCTCGAGACTTGGTTCGCCGCCGATGGCGCCGAGTTCCAGGTCTCGCTACTCAACCGATTGCCAGGGAAGTGAGGCGAGAAGATGCCCAAGCTCCGCGTGCTCGTCGTCGATGACGCCGTTGTCGTTCGCCGCCTCGTGTCGGATGCGCTCAATGCGGATCCAGACCTCGAGGTTTGCGGCACGGCAAGCAACGGCAAGCTCGCGCTCGATCTGCTGCCGCAGCTCGCGCCCGACGCCGTCACGCTCGACGTCGAGATGCCGGAGCTCGATGGCCTCTCGACTCTGAAGGAGCTGCGCAAGAAGTGGCCTCGGCTGCCAGTCGTGATGCTTTCGGCGCTGACCGAGAAGGGGGCGAGCGTCACGCTCGATTGCTTGTCTGCCGGCGCCTCGGGCTACGTAACGAAGCCTGCCGGCGCAGGCAGCATGAGCGCTGCCGTCGATCGCGTTCGCAGCGAGCTTGCGCCGATGCTGAAGGCGCTGTGTCAGAAGAAGACGCCTGGAGCTTCGGCTGCCACCGCCCGCGCGCTCGCCGCGAGGTCCAAGGCCCCGGCCGCAGCGCGCCCCGTTGCGGAGGTCGTCGCGATCGGCGTCTCGACGGGTGGGCCGAATGCGCTCGCCGAGGTGATTCCTGCGCTGCCTGCGACGTTGGGGGTTCCAGTCGTCGTCGTGCAGCACATGCCGCCGGTGTTCACGCGCCTGTTGGCGGAGCGCCTTGCATCCAAGTCTGCGGTCCCAGTCAGCGAGGCTGTGGATGGCGAGACGCTGCAACCGGGCCATGTCTACATCGCGCCGGGCGACTTCCACATGACTCTCGTGCGGCACGGCAACGAAGTGCGCATCGCGCTCAACCAGGAGCCGCCCGAGAACTCGTGTCGTCCTGCGGTGGACCCGCTGTTCCGTTCGGTGAGCGCGCTCTATGGCAACAAGTGCCTCGGTGTCGTGCTGACCGGCATGGGCCGTGATGGGTTGCGTGGCTGCGAAGTGATGCGCGAAGCGGGCGCGCAGATCCTGGCGCAGGACGAAGAGACCAGTGTCGTGTGGGGCATGCCTGGCTTCGTCGCCAAGCAGGGCCTTGCCGACGAAGTGTTGCCGTTGCCGCGCGTCGCGGCGGAGATCGTTCGCCGTCTTGCGCTTCGCGCGAGCCGGCTCATCGGAGCGAAGAAATGACCATCGAAACGTTGGACCTCAACGCCGCAGTCGTCGGCGTGTTCGAGAGCATGCTCGCGTTGCCCATCGCGGTCGCGGACGAGTTCGCAGATGCCGAAGAGGGTTCTGCTGCCGTCACGGGCGTGATCAGCATCTCCGGCGACTGGAACGGCGCCGTCATCGTGACGGTCCCCAACGAGCTCGCTCGGCAAGTCGCAGCGGCGATGTTCGCGCTCGATGCGGACGCGTTGACTGAGGCCGAAATCCAGGACGCGGTCGGCGAGCTGTCCAACATGGTCGGCGGGGCGACCAAGACGATGCTTGGTGGATCGAGCTCCATTTCGCTGCCCTCGGTGACCGAAGGAGTCCGCTATCGCATCAGCATCCCTGGCGCGCGCGAGGTCGCGAATGCGCGGTTCGAAAGCAACGGCAGCCTGCTGACGATCAGCGTCGTGCAAGGCGCGTCGAAGCAACCTATTGCATCCAGGAAACCATCATGAAGATCCTCATCGTCGATGATTCGAAGGCCATGCGCATGATCGTCATGCGTCACTTGCGCCAGGCAGGGTTTGGCAACCACGCGTTGGAGGAGGCGTCGAACGGCGTCGAAGCGCTCGCTTCGGTCAACGCCGGCACGCCAGACTTGATCCTGTGCGACTGGAACATGCCTGAGATGAACGGCCTCGAGTTCTTGAAGGCGCTGCGCTCGAAGTCGGTCAAAGTGCCGTTCGGGTTCGTGACGACCGAGTCGAGCCCCGAGATGCGGCAGACGGCAGTCACGGAAGGCGCAGCCTTCTTGATCGCCAAGCCGTTCACGGTCGAGACGTTCGAGACGACGCTGTCGCCGTTCTTGAAGTGAGCGCAGACGCGCTGCGCCGCTACTTCGCGGCGCGCGCGCGGTAGACGAAGATCGTCTCGTCCTTGGGGCCCACAGACATCGGATACGCGGCGACGAGGTCCATCCCGGACTGGATCGCTTGTTGAAGGCGGTTGTCTGGGTCCTTCTCGCGCAGTTCTGGGAGCGTCACGACCGCAAAGAGCTTCCGTCCGTTTCGCCGGGATCGCTCCAACTGAGCGGCGAACCACGACGCGGCGCCGCCGGACGCAGCCATTTCATAGGTCTCGATGCTTGCGACCTCGCCGGTCATCTGTGCGATGCGTGCCGCGTCGCCCGAGTAGTGCCAGCGACGCAGGTAGAAGTGCATCGTCGGCTCGTTGATCGTGAGCACGGTCACGTTGCCGCTGGGCTCCAGTTCGTGGATTTGCGCTGCGGCTTGCTGCCAAAGGCCTCGATCACCGTGCTGCACGGTGAAGTAGTGGAAGTCGTAGACCAATAGGTCGAGGCATACGAGCAGCGGCATCGCAGCAGCAGGCAAGAACCGCAGCGCGCGACCGCTTGCTGCATAGGCGTCGCGGACAGTGCAGAAGATGCGCACGCAACCAACCGAAGCGAGCAGCAGCACGGCGGGCAGCGTGCAGAACGCGTAGCGCGAGGTCGCCTTCATCAGGCTCGATCCAAGCACCGCGAGCGCGAGCAGCGGCAGCGCCACCCAAAGCGCAAGGTACAGCGAGCGCTGGCGGCACTTGTCCTGCCATGCGATCCATGCGCCGGTGACGGCGGCGAGCAACAGCGAGAGCCGGAAGTAGAAGGCGACGGTCTGCGAGAGGTGCCCGAGGTTTGGCGTCGACTTTGCGCGGATGAACTCTTCGAACGGAGGCACGTGGGCCAAGAACGGCACCGCAGCGAACGCGACGGTGACCAGCGCGAGCAGGAGGGTCACGAGCCTCTTGTCCCAAGCGCGGTTGGCCAGCAGCGGGAACGCGAACATCGGCGCGAACTGCAAGCCAGCGCTGGGATGGCTGGACACGCCAAGCAGCACGACTCCCATCGCAGACAGGCAGTGCGCGCGGCTCTTGCGCTGCATGCCGAACCAGAACCAACCGCCTGCGATCAATGCGAACAGGAACACGAACGAGTAGGAGCGCGCGTTCTGGCTCCAGTAGATGTGCCAGGGATTGATCGCGAGCAGCAGCGCCGCAAACAGCGCCGCTGCGTTGCCGACGAGAGGCCGACCGATCCACGCGAGCAGCGGCACGGAGACGATGCCTGCAAGCGCGAACGGCAGGCGCAGCATGCCTTCGGTCAGCGTCGCAGGATCGGCGACGCCGAGCATCCAACGCAGCGCGAGATACGAGGTCGGATACAGGCTGCGATTGCAGGACCAGAAGATCTCGTCAGGCAGAGTCGCATCGCGCCATGTGTGCGCCTCGTCGACCCAGAACGCCCACGTGTCGAGGCCCCAAAATCGCAGGATGGCGCCGAGCGCCGTCACTGCGGCGAGAATGGCCCACTGCGCGCCCCGGAAGGGGGACGACGGTGCAGCGAGGACCTGCGGATTGCCTGCAGGCCCATTCATGAGTGTCGCCGATGTGAGGGCATGGGACCGAAGAAGGTTACGACACAGACGCCCGGTCGGCATCGGCGTAGTTCTGTTCGCGGGCCTGGAGTTGCACGGCGGACACGACGCAGCAGCGGGGCGGTCGCGATGCAGCCAGCGATCGCTCCGTTCGCATGGTGAATTCCTGTTGGCTCGCATCCGCGGCTGCTTCTGTCCGCGGAAGCGTGATCGACCGATGGCCGTCTTTGCGTAGGCTCTGGAGACTGTGCGCTGCATGCGTTCCTACATCCGCAGAGTGAGTTGTCGCTGATGGCGGTCGGTCCCGTCGTGTGGCGCGGCTACCCACACGCCCCAGCGCCGGTGCGCGCCATCCTTCGTGCTCGGAGGCAGGGAGAGGCTGTGGTGGACGAAGGCGGCGTCGCGCTGCGCGTAGGCATGTTGCGACTGCTGTTCGAGGCAAGTCGTGCGGCCCTGTTGCGCGTTGGATGCGCGGCGCTCGGCGTGCTTGCTCGCGTTCTCTGCGCTCGCACGGCCCCGCCGCTGCGAAGGGGATGGAGGCAGCGCCACAGGACCGGTGGTGCTAGTCGTGCCGGTGCTGCCGGACACGAGCCACACGTTCGTCTACCGCGAAGCGCTCGCGCTGCTCGCGGCGAGGCCGAGTTGGCGCTGCGTCGTGCTTGCCTCGCAGCCGAGCGCGCCGCGCCACCGCGAGGCGGAAGCGTTGGCGAAGAACGCTGTGTTCTTGCCGCGATCGGGCGTGGCGTCGCGACTCTTCCGTGTCGCAAAGTGGCTGCTCACGAGTCGTGGCCGTGAATTGTTCGCGCTCTACCGCGCGGCGGAGAACGGCTCGTGTGCTGCGCTGCTCGGCAAGCGTGCGCTTGCCGACGGTCGCGAGCCCGGCAACGCGTTCGAGCTCGCGGAGTTGCTGCGCCCGATGCGGCCGCGCCACATCCACGTCTACAGCTCCACGCATCCGACCAACGTGGCGATGGGCGCCGCGCACTTGCTCGGGGCGCCGTTCTCGATCTCGTCCTACGTCGACTTCGAGTTCGACTACTCGCACAAGCTGCTCGCGGAGAAGTTCGCGCGCGCGACGTTCTTCCGCGTGGTGACTCGCCATTGTGTCGGCGCGCTTGCTGCCGAACTCGGGGTGGCCAATCTCGATGCCGCGCGCGTGCCTGCCATCTACCTCGGCCTCGACCTGGATCGTTGGCGTGACCGCGCTGCGATGCGTGGAGAGGGGCGCATCTTCAGCGCTGCGCGCTTGGTCGAGAAGAAGGGGCTGCGCTTCGTGCCAGAGGCATTGCGCATCCTGCGTTCTCGCGGCGTCGAGGCGCGTTGGCGCGTGGCTGGCGATGGTCCGGAGCGCACAGCGATCGAGGCCGCCGCGCGCAACGCTGGCGTCCTCGATGCGATTGTGTTCCTGGGCTCGCTCGACTCCGAGTCCGTGCGCCGGGAGTTGCTCGCAGCAGACGTCGCTGCGTTGCCGTGCGTGCTGGCTTCGGATGGCGAGCGAGACGGCATTCCGATCTTCCTCAACGAAGCCATGGCGCTTGGCGTTCCGGTGGTCACGACGCCGATCTCGGGCATCCCGGAGATGGTGCGCGACCGTGAGACTGGGTTCCTTTGCGCTCCCTCGGACAGTTCGAGCCTCGCGGATGCGCTGATGCTCGCGCTACGAGACCGAGGCGCCGCGCTTGCCGTCGCTGCCGCAGCTCGCGACTTCGTGCACGCGACTCTCGACGTCCGCGCCACGTCCGCCCAACTCCTTGCGAGGATCGAAGCATGAGCCCGTTGCTGCGCGTTGCGCTGCTGCTCGCGTTTCCGTTCGTTTGGCTCGGCGCAGCGCTGTTCGCCGTGATCCTCGTCGCGATCGATCTCGCGTGTTGGCCGTTCATCTTGCTGTTGCGACGCGCTCCTGCCGACGAACCGCCGCGTTCGCGCAACGCGTCGGTCGTCGTCCTCAACTGGAACGGCATCGGCTACCTGCGCGAGCTGCTGCCATCGCTTCGCATCGCGGTGGCGAACTGCCCAGGCGACCACGAAGTGATCGTCGTCGACAACGGCAGCAACGATGGGTCCGCGGAGTATGTGGCGGCGGAGCATGCTTGGACGAAGCTCGTGCGCGTTCCCGAGAACCGCTTCTTCATCCGCGGCAACCGCGCCGGCGTCGAGGTCGCGACGCGCGATGTGCTCGTGTTCCTCAACAACGACATGCGCGTCGAAGAGGGATTCCTCGTCGAGTTGCTGAAGCCGTTTGGCATAGGCGATGTGTTCGCGGTCAGTTCGCGCATCGAGATGCAGGGGCACCGCGCCGAAACTGGGCTCGCTCGCTGCTTCGTCCGACGTGGCGAGTTGCGCCTGCTGCAAGTGCCCGGCGTCGAAGGCGACGTGCGTTCGCCGATGTGGGCGGGTGGCGGCAGCAGCGCGTTCGATCGCCGCAAGTACGACGCGATCGGCGGCTTCGAGGACCTCTACGAGCCGTGCTACGTCGAAGACGTCA
>CAIYFF010000326.1 GCA_903925435.1 uncultured Planctomycetota bacterium
CCAGCGCGAGGTGGTGCAGGCGGCCATCGAGCCGGGCATCTCGATGCACGAAGCGGCGCGGCGGATGGGTATGGACAGGTCGACGTTCCGGAGGGAACTCTTC
Organism: uncultured Planctomycetota bacterium; assembly: GCA_903925435.1. Taxonomy (GTDB): domain Bacteria; phylum Planctomycetota; class UBA1135; order UBA1135; family UBA2386; genus SXPK01. Next base: position 104 of record CAIYFF010000326.1, read on the forward strand.
CGCGCTGGTGCGAGAATTCGGCGCAAAATGGCCCCCCCCCTATGATCTATCGGGGTGATTTGGGACGCACTCCGCGGTCCCGCTCGAAGGTCAATCGATGGTGCTCTACATCAAGCTTGTCGGATCCGTGTTGTCGGGCTGCGTGCTGTTCCTCGGCCTGGGCGCGATCAACATCCCCACTGTGGTCGTGTCAGGAAAGGGCAAGACCGGGTCAGCAAGTGTCGACGTCAGTTCTTCTGGCGATCTGTACTACTGCATTCTGCAAGTGCAGTCGAATGGGGCGGGCTGGTATAGGATTCGTGATTGCGAACTGGAGGAGTGCGGCCCCGGGGAAGGCAGCTGCAAGACGATGCAGGCATGGGCCGGAGTGCCTCTGACCTTTTACCTCTGGTGCGAGTGTGCGAACGGGTCAAACACTCAGGCGGCATGTGCGGGCGTAGCCAGGAATCCAAACAACAATCCGTTGCAGCTCCCGCCCCTCGTCGAATGCAAGCCAGTCGTCGGCTGCAGCGATGTGTTCCTGGAGTGCGCACCGGATCACATCGTCCCGCCGCCCATCCCTTGGGTGCCGATCTGTGCCTGCAACTGAGCTCTCCCATGCCCCAAATCAAAACTAAGACCCTCCAGTCCATGCGCGTGGTGCTTGCGGTAGTCTTGGTGCTGCTCGGGTTCGCAGTTACTTGGGTAGTCTGGAGTAAGGAGCCGGCGGATTGGGGATCGCCTCTTGCCGACTCGATCCAAGCGGATCCCAATCGCCCCGAAGTGGCGAGCGCCGATGCTGGTTCGGCGCAGCCGCGTCAAGTCGTGGCCTACGATTTCGTCTGGCGAGCGATCGACGACTCCGGGGCTCCTGTGCCCGGGGCAATCGTCACCATCGATGGTGTGGACTATCCGTGTGACAGCCTTGGCGAAGGGCGAACAAACTTGCGCAAAGCAGAGATTGAGGCGAGCGCGCGATGTCTTGGTCACTTGCCGTGGTCTGGTCGCCTGATTTCACAGGCCTCCACAGATGTCGTCCTTCGCCGATGTGCAGCAGTGGAGTTGCGAGTCGTCGACGAACTGTCGAGACCAGTAGAAGGAGCCACGGTGTGGCTCGCAGATCAATGGGGCTCGCTGGAGGCGATGGAGAAGAGCAGTCATCCTCGCGCCGTCACGAATGCGGCTGGCATTGCTCTGGTGGGAGACGTGCCATACGGGAAGCGCTGTATCCACGTCGGGCATCCCGTCCTCGTGTTCTCGCACGATGGGCAGGATGCGATGGAGGGGCGCAGGTATGTTTGGGAGGCCGCGATCGCAATCGTTCCCTCGGGCCCGGTCGTCGTGAAGCTCGCGATGCCGCAGGTCATTGCGTTCGAGCCGCCAGATGGGCAACCCACGGAGTGCAGCGTCAGGGGGCCTGCTCGCGGTTGGAGTCAGCCTTCCAATGCGGATGGACAAGATGCACTGAACCGGAGAACGCAGGAGCTTAGGGATCGCTTTCCCAAGGCCACGGTCGTTGTCATGATGCGTGCGGCGCGAGGTGCGGCGGAGGGGCGCGTGCTTCCGGCAATGAAACCTCCGACCACCGGCTACTCCCACGAGATTCGAATCCGACTCGTCGGCAAGGCACTCTGGACTCAAGGAGTGAGTCCGATTCCGTTCGACCAGTTCGAGAAGCCTCTACGGATCGACGGATCTGTTATCGCCGACAGCAGTGACTTCGGATCGGTGATAGTCAAGCTCGCAGGCTTGCCAGATGGTGCCGATTCGGGCATCCGTGCCTACCTGAGTTCGGCTGAACCAAGAGGCGATCCCGTGCCGCAGAGAGCATTCGCAATCGACTCCTTGGAGCCGTTTCCAGTCGGTGAGTACAAGCTGAAGTTCTTCGACCCGCTGCTCGACGCACTCGCGCGCAAGATGCCGCCGTTCTCGTTGACTGCAGGCGAGATCCGGACCCTCGAAGTTGGCGGGGAGGACACCAAGCTCGTCCGCGTCAGACTAGTGGCCGTAGATCCTCCCGCCGAGAACGGCGTCTATCGCGTCGCGCATCCGACCATCGGAAAGTCCTCGTGGGGTTTCGTACGTATTGGCGACGGGATCGAGGTCCTCGTTCCGGAGGGCGAGGTCGTGACGACGCTCAGCTACGCGGGGCCAGTCGGGGACACGGCTTGGGAGGGTTTAGCAACGACTGTCGTGGCGAGCGGTCCGACGCAGACGATCCTGCACACGCTGAAGCTGAAACGGAAGATGGAGAACGGCGAGATGGTGGAGGTGGATCCGGCGGAACTCCAACTCCCTACAGCGGGAACGCGCCCTCGTTGACGCGTCGCCCTTCGAGCGCGAGCACTTCCGCCAGCTGCTCCTTCAACTGCGGCGTGACCTGCGCATAGACATCCGTCACGAGCGTCTCGTCCGCCGGCGGGCCAACGCCCTCCGCCGCCGCGATCGCATCATTGACGGCCTTGGCGATGCGTTCCTTCAACGCCGTCTCCTTGGTCTCGTCCCAGAGGCCGCGCGCAGTCAGAAACTTGCGGAAGCGATCGACCGGGTCCTTCTGCTCCCAGGCCTTCACTTCGCTCTCGTCGCGATACTTGGTCGGGTCGTCGCTCGACGAGTGGCCGAGGCGGCGATAGGTGACGGCTTCGATGAAGGTCGGGCCTTCGCCGTTTCGCGCGCGTTCGACTGCCGCCTTGGTGACGGAGTAGACGGCGAGGATGTCATTGCCGTCGACGCGCACGGAGGGCATGCCATAGGCGGCGCCCTTCTGCGCGATGGTCTCCGACGCGCTCTGCTTGCTGATGGGCACGGAGATGGCCCATTGGTTGTTCTGGCAGAACAAGATGCACGGCGCGCGGTAGACCGCGGCGAAGTTCATGCCGCAGTGGAAGTCATTGGCAGAAGTGGCGCCGTCGCCCATGTAGCCGAGCACGACGACGTCGTCGCCGCGCGTCTTAGCCGCCATCGCGGCGCCGACTGCGTGGCTGATCTGCGTGCCGATCACGGAGGACATGCCGTAGTAGTTGCCCTCCTTGTAGGTGTAGTGGCACGGCATCTGGCGGCCCTTGCAGCGGTCGTTGCCGTTGCCGATCAGCTGGTTGATCGCCTCGCCGAGCGGCAGGCCGCGCATCATCGCGGCAGCGCCTTCGCGCAGCGCCGGGAAGACCCAGTCGCGCGCTTCCATCGCCGCCGTCGAGCCGACGGTCGCCGCCTCCTGGCCGAGGATTGGGCCGTAGAAACCGATGCGTCCCTGGCGCTGCAGCATCAGCATGCGGCGATCGAACTCGCGCACCTGGACCATCTGCTCGTAGAGGAACAGCATCGTCGCCACGGGAAGCTTCGGATCGGCGCCCGGAAGGACCGAGCCGTCGTCACGCAGCACGCGCACGAGGCCGAGCGATTGCGGCATCGCCGCGCACGAGGCCTCGGGCTTGCTGGCCGCTGCAGCGCGCAAGGCGGGCTTGCTTGCGGCGGCCTTCTTCGCTGCGGGAGCCGCCGGCTTCGCCTGCTTCTTGGCCGACCCCGGGCGCTTGCCCAGGGTGGCCGTCGCTGCAGGC
>CAIYFF010000327.1 GCA_903925435.1 uncultured Planctomycetota bacterium
GGCATCCCCCACGGCTACGCCCCATGGCAACCGAAGCCACCCTCGATCGTCTCTGCGCCGAATTCGATAGCGACAAGGACCACATTCGCAACGCAGTCGCGTTGCTCGAACGTGGCGCGCCGCCAGCCTATGCCGCCCGCTATCGCCGTCATGAAGTCGGCGGCATGCAGGAAGAGCGACTGGTCGCGATCGCCGATCGCTTGCACCTGCTCACGGAGTTGGAGCAGCGCAAGGAAGCGATCCTGGAGCAAGCCAAGGAACGCGGCCGCGACGTGGCGGCGTTGGCCGAGCGACTGTCCTCGTGCTTCGACCAGGACCTCGTCGACGACTACTACCAGTCGATGCGTCCGCGCCGCCGCACGACGGCCGTGCAGATGGAAGAGAAGGGCCTGCTGCCGCTCGCGATGGCGATCCAGCACCGCCAACTCGGCGAGCAAGGCCTCGCGGAAGCCGCGCAGTCCTACATCAACGAGCAGAATGGCCTGCCGTCGGTCGAGACCGTGCTCGAGGGCGTGGCGCTGATCCTCGCCGAGAAGATCGTCAACGATCCCGAGACGCGCGCGAAGTGCCGCGACGAACTGCGGCGCGGCATCCTGCGCGCAAAGGCGACCAACCCCGGCAAGGGCGGCGCAGAGCGTTACGAGCAGTTCTTCGACTTCGCCGAGCCGATCCACCGCATCGCCGCGGGCCGCATGCTCGCGCTGCGCCGCGCCGAGCGTGAGAAGATCCTCGAACTCGAACTCGGCCTGCCCGAGATGGAGCACCGCGAAGTGCTGCGTTCGGTCCACGCCGCCGATCTGCCGGAAGGCGCTGCGCTGCGCGAGTTCTACGACGTCGTGTTCGACCACGCGTGGAACAGCGGTCTGCGCGAAGGCTGCGGCCGCGATGTGCGCCGCCGCATCAAGGAGAAGGCGGACCGCGAGTCCGTGCGCACCTACGCGCGCAACCTGCGTTCGCAGTTGATGGCGCCGCCGCTCGGGCACAAGAAGGTGCTCGCGCTGCGCAACAGCAGCAAGACGGTATGGCTGTCGTTGCTCGCTGAGGACGGCTCGGTTGCGCAGCACAAGACGCTGCACAGCGAGTCGGACGAACAGCGCCAGGCGATGATCGCCGAGCTGTGCGCGTTGATCCGCGCCGAGAAGCCCGCGGCGATCGCGCTGCCGCACGGCAAGCGCCAGGTCGCGGCCGAGAAGCTCGTCGAGTCGCTGCGCCAAGCGCTGACGGCCGAAGAACTGCCGATGCTGATCCCCGTCGACGAGGCCGCATCCGCGATCTTCGCGACCAGTGCGTCCGGCCGCCGCGCGATGCCCGGCGTCGAAGTCGGCGTGCGCACCGCGATCTCGCTGGGCCGCCGCCTGCAGGATCCGATGCGCGAGTTGCTCGGCATGGAGTTCCGCACGCTCGGCCTCGGCCAGACGCTCGACGATGTCCACCAGGGCATGCTGCAGCGCGAACTCGACGGCGTCGTCAGCTCGTGCGTCGCCGCGACCGGCGTCGACCTCAACACGGCGGACCAGGACCTGCTGGCGCACGTGCCCGGGCTCGACATGGATCGCGCCAAGGCGATCCTCGATCACAAGAAGAAGCTCGGCGGCTATCAGAACCGCGCGCAACTGCGCGAAGTGGCGGGCATCAGCGAAGACACCGCGACGTGGTGCAGCCCCTACCTGCTGATCGAAGGCGGCACCGAGCAGCTCGATCGCACTCCGATGCAGCCGTGCGACTACGACCTCGCTCGCAAGATCGCGGCAGCCCGCGGCGTCGCGATCGAGGAGCTGTTCGGCAAGGACCTGCGCGACGTCGACCTCGACGCGTTCACGGGCGATGACACCGACCGCAACCGCGTCCTGCTCGTCATCCAGGCGCTGCGCCACTCGTGCCGCGACGCGCGCGGCGAGCTCACCGCGACGACGAACGCCGGCGTGCACACGCTGGCCGACCTGCGTTCCGACATGGAACTGCGCGGCCGCATTGCCAACCTGACGGAGTTCGGCGCATTCGTCGATCTCGGCATCGGCCAGGACGGCCTGATCCACATCTCCCAGATCCCGAGCCATCGCCTCCGCGACCCGCACCAGATGCTGCGCGTCGGCGAAGTCGTGCAAGTCTGGGTCGCACACGTGGACCAGGAGAAGGGCAAGATCTCGCTGTCGATGCAGCCGCCGCGCCACGTGCAAGAGGGCCGGCAGCCGACGCTGGGCGAGAAGATGGAGCAGCGCCCAGGTCGCCGCGAACGCCGCCCGCGTCGCGACGAGCCGGCGACGCCGCTGATGTCGCGCGCCGCGCGCGCCCCGGAGAGCCGCAAGGGCCGCAACCGCGCAGCCCCGCTGACCCCCGAAGGCAAGCCGGAGAAGGATCGGTTCCCGGTCGAGGAAGGAGTGCCCGCAGAAGGCGGCGCACCGGCCGCAGCAGCGGGTGCCGAAGGCGCACGCGGCGAGCGCCGCGACGACCGCGGCGGCCGCAGCCGCTTCGGCGGTGGCGACCGCTTCGGTGGCGGCGACCGCAGGCATGGCGGACGGGACGATCGCGGTGGTCGCGGTCGCGACGACCGTGGCAGCCGTGGCCAAGGCGGCGATCCGCGCGTGTTCACGATCGAGAGTGGACGCGAGGCAGCCGAGCAGAAGGGCCTCCGCGGCGAACTCACGTCGCTGGCCGGCCTCAAGAGCCTGCTCGCGAAGGGCAGCAAGCCGGACGACGCGAAGAGCTGAGCCCATGCAGCAGCCGGAGCAGGTCTTCGTCGTCGAGCGGAGCGACTTCTTTGGCGGCACCTGGCCCCAGGGCTACGTGCCGCTCGGCGACGAGGCTGCGCGGTTGCTGGCGGAGTTCGGCCGGCGCGGGTTCTTCGTGGACCGCCCGGCCGCCGAGAAGAACCCGCAGTGGAAGCAACTGATCCCCTACTGCGTGCTGCGCAAGCCAGGGCAGATCTTCTGCGTCGAACGCAAGAAGGCGCAGACCGAAGCCCGGCTGCACAACCTGATGTCGATCGGCATCGGCGGGCACGTCAATCCGCAGACCGTGGCGCCAGAACGGGATGGGTCTGCGTTCCTCTCGGCCGCACTCCAGCAGGAACTCGACGAGGAGCTCTTTCTGCCGGCTCCCGCGGCGCACGAGCACGCAGCACGCCCGAAGCTGCTCGGCCTGCTCAACGATGACGCGACCGAAGTCGGCAGCGTCCATGTGGGCCTCGTCTATGCGATCGACTTCGCGGACGACCGCGCTGCGAACGTGACCGTGCGCGAGGTGTCCAAGATGGCCGGCGGGTTTAGGCACCTTGCTGAGTTGGCAAACCTGTGGCAAGATCCCGCCCGGTTCGAATCCTGGTCAAGGATGCTGTTCCAAGCCGGCGTAGCCCACCAAGTTGGAGGGCCCGGCCACCAAGCGGTTTCCCGGTCGCAGCAGCCAGAGGCGGCGCGTCCGGAAGTAGCAGAGAGGAATGAAAATGGCTGATCGCAACGCCACACGCCCCACGCGTGAAGAGGTCTACGACCTCCTGATGAATGCCCGTCAAGCTGACTGGGTCAAGCTGTGCCTCGAAGACGGCCGCTCGATGTCGGGCGCGATCATCTTCAACGAGTTCAAGGGCACGGGTCGCCTGATCAACGTCGATGAGGAGATCAGCTTCGACTTCCGCGTCGACCAAGTCGTCGACGTGAAGCTCTGACCGAGCCTGGACGCCAACGCACCGACGCGCGTCGTCGGTGACGAACTGCGGGCTGCCGAATCTGGCAGCCCGCGCTGCTTTCTGGCGGCGATCCGCGGCATCAGCTGCGTGGTGCGGGATTCCAAGCGACGGAGACCCAGAGACGGATTCCCAGAGCTGGAGTCTCAGCGCTCGATTCTCAGCGCCGGCTTCTCGGCATCCTCACGGGCGGGCGAGATCTCGCCGCGCGCACCGGAGAAAAGTGCGCCGCCGGAGCTTGCACCCCGGCGGCGCGTGTTACCTAGGCTCACGTCGGAGTGCGGCAGCGAGGAGCAGCCTTGCCAGTCGATTCCGGGTCCAAGCCGGGACTGCCGCGGACCAGATTGCTCTGGCCATCCGAACACGAGTTTCCAGATCCGAGCCGCCGAGGTGCCTAGTCCCAGCGGCCCGAGCTGTCGGCCCCTCCCAGGGTGCGACCGCCCAACACAGGCGCGCAAGGTATCGACGCTGCGCTCCCCCGCAAGCACTTTTTGACACTTGCCGCCACTACATCTGGGTGTGCACCGCGAGCACGACGACAAGACCACGCAGCAACTGCGAGCTGAGGTCAACCCTTCGCGTCAGCCAACGGCAGCGCCACGCGGAACGTGGTGCCTTCCCCCACGCGCGACTCCACCTCGATGCGCCCGTGGTGCCGTTCCACGATGCCGTGGCTGATCGCAAGGCCAAGGCCTGTGCCCTTGTCGACATCCTTCGTCGTGAAGAACGGATCGAAGATCTTCTGCACCAAATCCGGAGGGATGCCGGTGCCCCGATCCGAGATCGACACCACGGCTTCACCATGGTGAATGCGCCAGCCGATGCGCACGGTCGTGCCAGAATCCGACGCGTCCTTCGCGTTGAGCAGGATGTTGATCAGCACCTGCAGCAGGTGGTTCTGCGATCCCTGCACCGACGAGACCGGGCCCGCATCCACGGCAAGCTCGACCTGCGCGGTTCGGAACGGCACGCGCACGAGATCTGCCGCCTCGCGAACGAGCTGGCTGATGTCGACGGCACGTAACTCGAACGGAGTCTCGCGCGAGAACGTCAAGAGCCCCGCCGTGATCTGCCCGATGCGCCGCGCGTGCTTCTCGACGACGTCGAGCTCGGCGAGCAAGGCCTCCTTGCCGTCACCGTCCTCGACGCGGTAGCGCAGCACTTGCACCTTGTTGCGGATCACGCCGACCGGGTTGTTGATCTCATGGCTGACGCCAGCTGCAAGCGTGCCGATCGAGGCGAGCTTCTCGCTGAGCGCCAAGTGGCGCCCCATTCGCATGATCTGGCTCTGGCCCTCGCGCAGTCGACGAAGCACCTGCGCCACGAAGTAGACCGAGAAGCCGATCGTCGTCGCGAACGAGAACAGCAGCAGCGCAAGCCCGAGCCGATCGGCGGCCATGAGGTCCATGAGGCCGATCCCGAGCGGCCGATGCGGCAGCAAGCCTGAGCGCTCGCCGAGCACCAGCAACGAGACGAGGCCAACCGACATTGCGCCGACGGCGAAGCCCGCGAACTCGGACAGCACGAGCGCCGCGATGAATGCGTGGAAGATGTAGAACGAGACCAGCGGGTTGGTCGCGCCTCCCGTGAAGTGCAGCAACGCCGTGAGGATCACGAGATCGATCGTGATCTGCAGCAGAACGTGGCGTCGCACATTTCGCAGCGAGAGTCGCGACAGCCGCGGCAAGAACAGCATGTAGACGCCGTCGACGAGCGCGATCAACGCGCCAAGCGAATACAGCGGCCACGGGTTGGCGATCACAGCAAGCAGATGCGTGGCGATCGCGGTGAACCAGATGACACCAGCTGCGGCAAACACGCGCAGTCGATTGAACCATGCGATCTGGTTCAACAGGTCGCGCGTGCTCGCAGCAGCGTCGGCAACGAACAGGACGGGCGCGGGCTCGGCCATCAGCGTGGGCTCCCTCTCGTCAATCGCGCTCACGCGAGTCGTATTCGCTGCGCGTGTAGGCCAGGAGTCCCAGCGCCAGCGCAACGGCGACGAACACGGACAAGTCGAACAACGGCTCGCCAATCAGCTCCTGCCGGAAGTTGCGTTCCGCAGGCCACAGCGCGCGTTGCAGGTTGTCGCCGAGATCGACGCGATCGAACACGAAGCGCCGCACGGGGTCCGCGATCGTCGCATGGCGAATGCCCGCCTTGGCCGGAAGGTTGGCGAGGAATAGCTGGCCAAACACGATGAACGCGGCCGACCAGACGAGTGGTCGCCGGAACCACGCGCCGAAGAACCCGGCCACCGTCGCGTAGGCGACGCTCAGCAAGGCGCACGCGCTGATCAGAACCCAGAACAGGTTCCATTCGAGGCCATCCGACCACATCTCCGGATGCAGCGAGCCAGCGCCGAACACGAGCGCCACGCCGAACGCATGCATCGCAAACGACAGGCCCGCAACTGCGAGGCACTTCCCCAGGTACACGGCCCACCGCGGGACGGGCCGCAAGAACAGATACTGGAACGTGCGGTCCTCGACGTCGCCGTAAACAGCGTGCACGCCGAAGTACATCGTGGTCCACGGCAACAACACGTTGGCGACGATCCACCACGAAACCACCGCGAACAACTTGCGGCCGCTCAGCGTGTTGGGCGGATCCATGCCGACGAGGAAGACGAGCGCGGCAGCGGCGGCCATCGCGAGCGGCAGCAGCCGGAACAGCCGGTTCTGCAGTTGCAGCATCGCGGTCTGGCGCGCGACCTCGATCACAGTGCGAATGGGTCCCATAGATCAGCCCACCAGATAGCCGAACACCGAGGCCAACGAATCGTCGAGCGGTCGCACCTCGTGCACGAGACCGTTCGGTTCGGCGCCGATCGCCGTCAATGCCGCGTAGAAGCCTGGCTCGCCGTTCAGCGCCACGTTGACGCCGTCCTGCCCGATCTCGATGCCAAGAACGTGTCGTAGCGCCAGCAAGCGACTGCCCAGCGCGCGCGGTTCCTTGGTCGCAATGCGCACCTTGTGCGGCTGCTCACTGAGCTGTCCGCGCAGCTCGCTCACGGGGCCTTCTGCCACGAGTCGGCCTTGGTGCACGAGCGCCACGCGATCGACGATGGCCTCCAGTTCGTGCAGCACATGGCTGCTCACGAGCACGCAAAGGCCGGACTTGCCCAGCTGTTGGATGCGCTCCGACAACTCGTGCCGCGCGATCGGATCCAAACCCGTCATCGGCTCATCGAGCAACAGCGCGCGCGGGCGATGCGCCAAAGCCTGCGCAAGCCGAACGCGCTGGCGCATGCCCTTGCTGTATTCGCGGATCGGCCGGTGCATGTGCGCGCCGAGTCCCA
>CAIYFF010000328.1 GCA_903925435.1 uncultured Planctomycetota bacterium
CAAGAGGACAAGTACGACCACGTGCTGCAGTGCAAGGCCGTGAACGTCGTCGACCTCACGCAACTCGCTACGCCCGTCAAGTGAGCGCACAAGCCGCGCGCGCGACCCACGCAGGTCAGCGCAGCGCGGCCGCGTCGCGGCGCCGAAGGATGCGCTGCACCTGGGCCTGCTTCTCGTCGCCGAATCGGTAGCGGAACAGCACGACGGCGGCCGCGGCAAACCAGACGCCAACGCCAGGCCCGAAGATCCACGCGATGGCGTTGCGCACGCCGTCGGACTGATCCACGTTGGGCACAAAGCCGATGAGATCGAGCAAGAGCCCCGTTCCGCCGACGGCAAGCCCGCGCGCGATCTTGGCGGCAAAGCGCCAAACGCCGAAGTAGACGCCGGGCCTTCGCGCGCGCGATTGCACGGTGTCGAAGTCGATCACGTCGGTGACCAGCGAGTCGATAAGCACGATGCAGCCGAGCAGCGAACCGAGCCCGATCGAGCTGACCGTCATCGGCAACAAGATGCTGCCGGCGGGCAGTAGCGGATAGACGCAACTCGTGCCGATCCCCAGCAACAGGGATCCGTATGCGACGGGATGCGACTTGCCGAAGCGTCGGCCGAGCGCGACCCAAACCAAGATCGACAGCGTGAACACGACGAGCGCCACGGCGATCAAGAGGTGCGCCTTGCTCGAGCTGAGTTCGAGGCAGTAGCGGTAGTAGAACAGCGCGGTCGCAGAGTTGGCGCCGATGCCCACCGTCGCGAGCACGGACGCGAGCATCAGCGGCCAGAACGCGGGATTCGCCAGCGACTCGCGCACCTGCTGCAAGAACGGCTGCTTGCTCGCGGGCGCGAACGAGAACTTCACGTGCGCCGTCGCCATCCAGGTTGCGAGCGAAGTGACGCAGACCAGAGCTGCGATCACGAGCGCGAACGGCGACATCACGTCGGCAGTGCGCGGATGCGCGTCGTCGAGGAACGCCTCAGGCGCGCCGGCGGCCACGATCGCGCCGACGTTCATGCACGCAAAGCGCCAGCCAAACAGCACGGATCGCTCGTGCGGCAAGTCCGTCATCTCCGTCGCCATCGACACGTGCGGGATGTTGATGACGGTGAGGCCCGTGTTGAGGAAGCAGAACGCGAACGTGAGCCAGAGGAACTTGTCCATCTCGCCATCGAGCGCGGGCGGCGAGAACAGCCACCAGAATCCGATCGCAGACAACAGCCCGCCCGACCACAAGAACATGCGGCGGCCTCTACGCGGCGCGAGCGAATCCGAGATGGCGCCCATCACGGGATCAGTCACTGCGTCCCATGCGAGGCCGATGCCGAGCGCCACGCCTGCAAGCGATGGCGAGAGCCCCACCTTGTCGGTGTAGAAGATCAGCAGATAGAGCCGGATCGCCAACTCGACTGCGTTGACGCCAATGTCCGCGGCTGCGTAGCCGATCTGGACTCGCTTCTTCAGACGCGCTCGTTCGCCCGACGCGAAGGGCTCGCTGAGTTGCTTCATTCGATCGCTCGCAGTCTGCCCGTCGCATCCGCGCCGCGCCATTCCAGCGTTGCATCCTTCTTGCGACGTGCGGCGATGCGCTGGCGCATCGCGGTTGGCGGGTCGCCTTCGGGGCCGTCCTCGAACAGCAAGATCTCGAATGCGTCTCCAACGACGGCGCGCAACTCACCGGGCTGCAGCAAGAAGTCCGGATTGCTCGGCCTGCCAAACCGCTCGTGACCAGTGCGAAAGGTCTCGTAGAGCAGCGTCCCGTTCGGCGCAACGGCGGCGAGCACGCGCGGCAGCAACGGGCGCCACAGGTAGTTGGTCACGACGACGAAGTCGAACTGCCGATCGCCGAGAGGCCACGACGCGTTCTCGAGGTCGGCCGATACGAGTTCGCGTCGCGCGTTCGCAACCGCATCGGCGTGCTCGTTTGCAATCGCATCCAGCGCCGCTTCGTCGCGGTCGACCG
>CAIYFF010000329.1 GCA_903925435.1 uncultured Planctomycetota bacterium
AGGCAGCACGGGGCGATCCATCGCCGGCGTGCCCGCAACGAACGCTTCCGCGAACGCCGGCGCGTCGTTGATGCCATCGCCGACCATCAACGTGTCGTCATCGTCGAGCGCTGCAACGAACGCCGCTTTCTGCTCCGGCGCCATCTCGCCGTGTGCGTTGTCCGACGCGATGCCGAGTTGCCCCGCAGCGAGCGCCACGCGGTCGTTGCGATCGCCGGACAACAAGTGCACGTCGAGGCCGCGTGCGGCAAGCCGCGCCACTTCTTCGCGCGCGCCGCTGCGGAAGTCCTCTTCCAATTCGAAGCGCGCGAGCACTTCGCCATGCTTGGCGAGCACGCACTCGCGGCCCGTGCGCGACTGCTTGTCGACGCCCGCGAACGTCGGGCTGCCAAACCGCAACTCCGCGCCGTCGAGCGTCGCCACGAGCCCGCCGCCTGGCACTTCTTCGACTTCGAGATCGCCGCAGAACTGCAGCCCCTTGCCCTCGTGCTGCGCGAGCGCCTGCAGGGCAGCCTGGCTCGCGGGGTGATTGCTCGACGCAGCCATCGTCGCGAGCGGCGCAACCCACTGCGGCAGCGGCGCCACATCGATGCGCGCGCGCAGGCCGCCATGCGTGACGGTGCCCGTCTTGTCGAACACGACCTTCTTCACGCGCGCGAGCTTGTCGAGCAACGCGCGCGTGCGAACGAACACGCCTTGCTTCTTGAGGTTGGCGATCGCGAGATGGAACGCGAGCGGCGCAGCAAGGCCGAACGCGCACGGGCACGTGATCACGAGCAGCGACACCGCCACCGGCAGCGCGCGCGTCGGATCGATCCACGACCACACCAACGCAGCGACCGCAGCGAGCGCCAGGACCGCCGTCGCATACGTGCGCGCAAGGCGACGCCAGAACTGCACGCGGCCGTTGGGATCCTCGCGATCCGCCGGCGGCTCGGCGAGCAGTTGCGCAAGGCCAGACTCCATGTAGTCCGCGTCCGCGCACATGCGCACGGCGCGACGACCCGCCAAGAACGCGCCCGCCGGCACCATCTCGCCCGGAGAGAACGCGCGCGGCTCGGACTCGCCATTGATCCAGTCGAGCGAGCAGCTCGCCGCCGTGCGCGGCGCGCAGCGGACCGGCACAAGGTCGCCGGGCGCAAGCACCAGTTCGTCGCCCTTGCGCACCTGTGCCACGGGGACCTTCTGCACTTCGCCCGCGGACAAGCGACGCACGCGCAGGTGCTCTGCGCCATCGTCGGCGAGCACTTGGTCGCGCGAGCGCTGCAACGTGCGCGCTTGCACGAAGCGGCCGCCCAGCATCAAGAACGTGAACATCGCGACCGTGTCGTAGTAGACCGGCGCGCCCGTCCATTGGCCGTGGATCGAGCCTGCGTACGCGAGCAACAAGCCCAGCGAGATCGGCACGTCCATGTGCACCATGCCCGCGCGCAGTCCCGCGATCGCAGCGCGGAAGAACACAGGTCCGCCGACCACCACGCTGCCCGTCGCGAGCGCGAGCGAGACCCAGTGGAAGACGCGATCCGTCGAGGCATCGACCTCAGCCAGCCCCGCATACTGCGCGACCGCGAGGATCATCGCGTTCATCGCGAGCGCAGCGCAGATGCCAAGGCGCAGCAGAAGCGACGTGTCGCGCTGCACCTTGCGCGTCGCAGGCGCCATCGGGTAGCCGAGGCGCGCAGCGCGATCGAGGAAGTGCGCGCCCGTCCCCTTCTTCTGCTCGTAGACCAACGTCGCGCGGCCCATCGAGGCATCGACGCGCAGCGCCTTGCCACCAGGTTGCCGCTTCCACAGTTCTTGCAACAGCCACACGCACGCAG
>CAIYFF010000330.1 GCA_903925435.1 uncultured Planctomycetota bacterium
CGCAATCATCGCCTGCTGATGGGCCTTCGGATCGTCGGCGTACTTCTCCTTGATCTTGTCGAGCTTCGGCTTGAGCTCCGCCATCCGCTTGCCGTACGCGCGCATCGACTTCTGCATGCGGAAGTTCAGCGGAGCCAACGCGCCGCGGACGAGGATCGTCAACAGCATGATCGACACACCCCAGACGCCCGTCATGCCATGGAACAGCCCAAGGAGCTTGACGAGCATCGTCGCCATGAAGCGACCGCCAGGGACGACGACGCTGCCGCAGCACGGAGGCTCGAGATCGACATCGAGAATCGGCAGGAAGCGCGCGCTCTCGGGGCTCTCGTCAAACGCCGCGAACGACTTCGGGCCGAGGTAGCAGCCAAAGGACAGATCGGTCGACGCGCCTTGCGCCGGCACCAGCATCTTCACTTGCAACAGCGCACGCGGCATCGAACGCGCCTGGATCTCGAGGAGCGCATTGTCGCGCACCGGCAGCGACTCGACGTCGATCCGGGCCACCGAGGCGGCGGCGGCTGCATCGAGCGGGAACAAGAACCCGCCGAAGAAGCGATTCGACGAGCCAGCCATCGACAGGGCTCGACCATCGGCGACGAGCAGCTCTTGCAGCCCGCCTTCGGCGCTCGCTCCTGCATGCTTGCTGTCGCCATCGACCGGCGCAGCGATCGCCCACGCCGATGTGCCGAACATCGCGAGCTCAGTGCGATTGGTCAGCGCCGGAGCCGCGAAGCTCAGCAGCAGTTGCTGGCCCGCCGCGACGGAAGTGCCGCGGTTCTCGAGCTTCCACTCGATCGCAATCCCGCGAGCGGCGGGGCGATGCCGGAACGTCTTGCGCAAGCTGAGACCGTTGTCCGACTCGATCGAGAACGAGACCGCGCCATCCTGCACGCTGCGCTTCCACGCCGCGCTCGCGAGCTTGCCGCCGAACAGGCTCGTGCCCACTTCGTCCGCCTGAAGCGAGTAGACGCTCGCGCCATCGCCGACGAGCAGCATGTGGTCCTTCGAGGTGCGTTCTTGCTCGGGCTTGTTGGCTGCTTCGACGGTTGCGAAGTGGTCCATCAGCTGAACGAAGAACACGGAAGCCCCGCGGTCGTCGAAGCCGACGCGGAAGCTGCCCTTCTCCCCTGGCTTGCCGAACTCGTGGACGAAGTCGGGCCGCTCCTGCGCCATCAGCAGCGCGGGAGCGAACAGGAACAATGCAGCGAACAGGGTCCTTGGCATGGAGCGAACGAGCATCACGAGTTCTGGAACGCGGCTCAGCGCCCTTGGGCGAGCCGGTCCGCGAGGTATGCGGGAAGCGCTGGAATCGCGCGGATCTTGCGCATCGTCGCCTCGAAGTCGTAGGCGACGCGATGGAACTGAACGACCTTGCCGTCGAAGGTCACGAACGATGCGCGGGGATCGCCGTCGCGCGGCTGGCCGACCGATCCAATGTTGACGATGACCTTGCCCTCGCCGAGCTCATAGCGATCGCCGAGTTCGCCGGGCGGGTAGAAGCCGCCGCTCTCGTGGTAGAGCCCAGGCACGTGGCTGTGGCCGACGAAGCAGATGCGCGCCTCGCCCATCCGCTCGAAGCACTCGGCCATCTTGATCCGATCCTGGCCATCGCGCGGGACGAGATACTCGCGGATCGGGTCTCGCGGCGATCCGTGCACG
>CAIYFF010000331.1 GCA_903925435.1 uncultured Planctomycetota bacterium
CGACGTCGTAGCGATCGACGATTTCGACGGACATGTCGATCAAGAACTTGCGCACCGCCGGGTGCTCGTGGCTCGCCCACGTGAAGAACCCGCCGCCACCGTCGGACACCTGCGTGTTGCCGACGTTGTCGCGGCCGATCCACGTCGGATTCGCAGTCAGCACAGGCCCCACTCCCGTCGGCCCTGCAAACCACCCGCTCCATCCGAACATGAAGCCGTATTCCATCCACGCCTCGACCTCCATGCCGCGCTTGCGCGCCTCGAAGATCATCTCCGCGAGGGGATCACGGCCGATGTAGTCAGGGTCCTGGCGCTGGCCGCAGGCAGCGAGAAGCACATCGCTCGGATGCACTGTGAAGCCTCGGCTCCACACGTTGACACACACGGTGTTGATGTTGGCGGCAAGCAACTGGTCGAGCGTCGAAACGATCTTGGCGCGGGTCGTGAGCCCGTCGCGCGCGATCCAGATGCCGCGCATTTCGGCTTGGGCGCAAACGATCGAAGGCAGGACAGCAGCTGCGAACGCGAGCAATGCCGAACGGAGGTTGCGAGGGAGATGGCGCATGGGAGAGCGGGTGATTGTGCCGGGGTTGGCAACTGCCACAAGCCGTCACGTTCCATCGCACCATCTGTCGGCCCACCGCAACAGGCGAGTTGCCGCATCGATGTGGGGTGGTTGCCGGTTGCGACAACCTCTCTACGCTTTTGCCCCAACTGCACGCAGTGCAGCCGCACACATCTCCCGATCCCCGCACATCCTTTCCCCCATGCTTCGTGCCTCGATCACTCTTCTCGCTCTCGCAGCATCGCTGACCGCTCAGGTCAGCATGACCCACCTCGGCACCGTCGACTGCACCAGCACTGGCGTTGCCGCCAACTCGCAGTTCATCGGCACCAACCTCAGCGCCATGGCGTGGAACGGCACCGACTTGTTCGTTGCCGGCTTCAATAACCAAGCCATCGCCGGCGCTACGGGCATCTGCAAGGTCAGCACCGCGCTGACGACGCCGTCGTTCGGCGCCTCGTTCGGCGTCAACTTGCTCACGCCGGGCAGCCGTGGCTACTCGGGCCTCGATGTCGACGGCACGCAGCTCGTGGCCGCGTATGACGCAGGCGCTACGGATCCGAACGGCATCACGTCGTGGTCGCTCACGGGCACGGCCAACTGGGCAAAGGCTGCGCGCGGCGGCAGCGGCGTCGGCCTCGACGTCGGTTGGTTTGGCCTCGTCGACTCTGGCACCGCCTGGACGACCTTCGGCTCGGGCCGCCGCAGCTTGCAGGACAACCTGACGGGCACGGACATCTACACGTCGGCCAACGGGATGATCATCCAGACGACCGGCGTCACGAGCTCGTTCTGGCGCGACATGGCGTTTGATCCGCTCACGGGCGATGTCTGGCTCCGCCGCAGCAACAAGGTCGTCGCATGCGACCGCACGGCCGGCAACTCGGTGTCCAACTCGCGCATCGTGGTCGACGCCACCGCAGCCGACAACATCAACCAACAGAACCTCGCGTTCTGCCGCACCGGCACCGAGAACGTGATCTTCTGGAACAACCGCTCGGCCGGCGCCTTCGGCCAGCTCTGGACCAACGTGATCCAGTGCAACCGCGCAAGCGATGGCTCGGCGATGACGATCGATTGGCGCGGCTTCACGGCGGCAAACAGCGCCGGCGCCTACGACTTCAGCTTCGATGAGGCGACCAACACGCTGGCGATCTCGGACTTCGTCAACAAGGTCGTCCACGTCTTCGCAGTGTCGACCTACACCAACTACGGCACGGCATGCATCGGCGCCGGCAACTTCCCGTTGCTGCTCGGCGGCTCGGGCGATCTGCGCGTCGGCGGCCCGCTGACCTACACGCTGTCGCAGGCTGCTCCGTTCTCGCTCGGCGGCTTCGCGTTCGGCGCCGCGCGCGACAACACGCCGCTGCCCTTCCCGGGCGGCTGCTTGCTCCACGTGAACCCGCTGCTCTTCACCGAGGGCATCTTCTTCACGGGCGTGCTCGGCAACGGCTCGGGCCTCGGCACCCTGACGTTCACGATTCCCGCAGGCCTCACGGGCCAGACGCTGACGGCGCAGGGCTTCTGCCTCGAGAACGGCGACCTCAACCAGCTCAAGACGTCGAACGGCGTCGAGGTCCTGTTCCAGTGATGCAGCGCGCGCGCAACGAAGTGCGCGCACATTGATCTGCAGTGCGCGAGCCGGGGCGACCCGGCTCGCTGCATTTCGGCTCGCGTCCTTTTGGGCTCGCTGCGTGTTGGCGCCGCG
>CAIYFF010000332.1 GCA_903925435.1 uncultured Planctomycetota bacterium
AGCTGCCCGTCTTCTCCCGATTGACCGCTGACGAACAGGCGCGGCTTGCGTCGCTTGTGAAGGAGCGGTCCTACCGCGAGGGCGAGGTGGTGTTCGCCGAAGGGGATCCGCGCGCGCGGCTGTTGCTGATCCAGAAGGGCCAAGTCGAACTGTCGCGGACGGACGCCTATGGCGTGCGGCGCAAGGTGGTGACGCTGATGCGCGGCGACGTGCTCGGCGACGGCATGTTCATCGAGGGCTCCGTGCACTCGACGACGGCGACTGCGGTCACGGACACGGAGTTGGTCTATCTGCACCGCGACCAGCTCCCGCAACTGACCAACGGCGACCTTGCGCTGGAGAAGCGCATGTTGTCGAGCCTGCTCAACGAAGTGGTGGGGCGCGTCGACCAGTTGCTGTTCCGCACGAGCGGTGTGACGCATGCCTACTCGACTGGCAAGACGCGCATGGAGCACGACCTGCTCGGCGATGGGCCGGTGCAGCAGGAAGCGTACTTCGGGCTGCAGACCGTTCGTGCGCTGGTCAACTTCGACATCTGCGGCGTGCGCCTCAACGCGTATCCGCACCTGATCCGCGCGCTGGCGATGGTCAAGAAGGCGTGCGCGTTCGCCAACCGCGACTCTGGCGCGCTGGACGAGCAGCGCACCTCGGCGATTGCGTCCGCGTGCGATGAGTTGATCGCCGGCAAGCTGCACGACTACTTCGTCGTCGACGTGATCCAGGGCGGCGCTGGCACTTCGACGAACATGAACGCAAACGAGGTGATCGCCAATCGCGCGCTGGAGCTGCTCGGTTGCGAGAAGGGCGACTACGAGCGCCTGCACCCGAACAACCACGTCAACTGCTCGCAATCGACCAACGACGTCTATCCGAGCGCGTTGAAGCTCGCGATGGCGCTCGGCAGCGAAGGGCTTGTCGCAGCGGTCGATGAGCTGATCGCGGTGATCGAGAAGAAGTCGGCGGAGTTCGCGCACATCGTCAAGATGGGGCGCACGCAGCTGCAGGACGCGGTGCCGATGACGCTGGGCCAGGAGTTTGGCGCATTCGCGGCGAGCTTGCGGCAAGAGCTCGCCGGGCTCGAACGGAGCAAGCGCGAGCTGTGCGTGCTCAACATCGGCGGCACGGCGATCGGCACGGGACTCAACACGCCGAAGGGCTATCGCGATCGCGCGATTGCGCATCTGCGCGACGTGTCGGGCTTGCCCGTGTCGCTTGCTGCGAACCTGATCGAGGCAACCGCGGACACGCAGGCGTTCGTGACGTTCTCGTCGGCGCTGAAGAGCTTGGCGATCAAGCTGTCCAAGGTCTGCAACGACCTTCGCCTGCTGTCGTCAGGCCCGCGCGCAGGCCTCTTTGAGATCCAATTGCCGCCGCGGCAGCCGGGCTCGTCGATCATGCCGGGCAAGGTCAACCCTGTGATCCCCGAGGTCGTCAACCAAGTCGCCTACCGCGTGATCGGCAACGACCTCGCAGTGACGATGGCGGCCGAAGCTGGGCAGTTGCAGCTCAACGTGATGGAGCCGGTGATCGCGGCGTGCATCCTCGAGTCGATCAAGATCCTCAAGAACGCGGTCGTCACGCTGCGCCACAACTGCGTCGAAGGCATCGTCGCCAACGAAGCGCAGTGCCGCGCTTACGTCGAGAACAGCATCGGCATCGTGACCGCGCTTGTTCCGGAGATCGGCTACGAGCTGTCGACGCAGGTCGCGGCCGAGGCGCTGAAGACGGGCAAGAGCGTCGCCGACGTGCTGCAAGGTCGCGGCTTGTTGACTGCGCGCGTCAAAGAGCTGCTGTTGCCCGAGCGGATGATCTGACGCTCGGCGCGTTGCGCGCGATCAGAGGCGCGGCCTCACGAATCGAATGAGCACGACGTTGCCACGCAACAGGCACAGTCGCTCGCCTTCGATCTGTGCGCCATCCGCTTGCTGCATCGCGTCGAGCATCGCTTGCTCGAGCGCCATCGCTTCTTGCGGGCCAGCCATGCGCGTGCTTCGCGCTGGGCTCATGCGCCACTTGCCTTGCGGCAGAGCTGCTGCGTCGAACGACGCCGAGTACTGGTTGACGCCGCCGTTTCCGTGCAGCGATCCATCCTTGCCGATCGTCATCGTCGGGATGCGTCCGCCGACGGGAGTCGTGGCATCGAGTTGCCACGTGCCCTGTGCTTCGGCGAGGCTCGCGGGCCGCGGCGCTTGAGAAGCGCACGCAGCAAGGGCGAGCGCGATGGTGAGGGACGACAGCGCGGCGATGGAGCTGTGCATGTTCATTCGATGCGAAGGTCGGAGAACTCGGTCTCGGCGTTGGACGCACCGTAGCCGACGAATGCGACCTCGCGCCACGTGCCAGGCAGCTGCGCGGTCGCGGTCGCGCCGAGTGCGTTCGCGCGCACCGTGCTCGACTGTCTGTCGATCGTCACTACGACCTCGGCCGCGCCGTCGCCGCTCCACTCGACCGGGACCGACGCGAGTTCGGTGCGCGCGTCGCCGGCGAGGATCAGGAGCCGCTTGCGTGCGAACGCGACGCCGACGAACAGGCGCGCGCCGTCGCGCACGACGATCCGCGATGGCCCTTCGCGCCCGTCCAAGACGTTGGAGCCGAGTACAACGAATCCGTTCTGCTGCGGCAGTCCTGGAATGGGGCGCATCGTCGTCGCAATCGTGCGTGCGTCAGGCTTCGCGCACGGGCGCATCGCGAAGCCGCCTTGCGTGTTGGCCCACACGCGGTAGCCGTCGCCCGCGCGCTGGATGCGAGCGAGCCCCGCCGTGCGTGGGAATGCGCCCGCCGCGAGGTCGCCGGTCGTGTCGCCGTATTCGACGCGCAGTTCGACGAGACGCTGCTCCAACTGCTTCCTCACGTCGCGCGACGCGGGATCCAAGGCGAGGTTGCGCAGCTCATTGGGGTCCTGCTGCAGGTCGAACAGTTCCCACGCATCGACATGCGGCTCGTAGTAGCGGATCAGCTTGTGGCGCTCGGTGCGCACGCCGAAGTGCGCGGGCACGCGGTGCGTCGCCTGCGACTCGTAGTAGTGGTAGTAGACCGCGTCGCGCCAGCCGTCGGCGCCGCGACCATCGAGCAATGGGAGCAGGCTCTTGCCGTGCGGTTGGACGGCATTCTGCGCGCCCGCGAGTTCGAGGAAGGTCGGCGCGAAGTCGATGTTCTGCGTCAGTTGCTGGATCGTCCGTCCGCCTTCGATGCGCCCAGGCCACTGCATCATGAGTGGCATGCGGAAGCACTCTTCGTACATCCACCGCTTGTCGTAGTAGCCGTGCTCGCCGAGGAAGAAGCCTTGGTCGGACGAGTAGACGACGAGCGTGTTCTTCTTGATGTCGGGATGCGCGTCGAGCCAGTCGAGCAGTTGCCCGACGCTGCGATCGACGCCTGCTATGCAGCGAAGGTAGTTCTTGAGGTAGCGCTGCAGCTTCCACTGCACGAGTGCGCGACCGGTCGGCGGATTGCGACGGAAGGCTTCGTTCTCCTCGCGGTATGCGGCGAGGAACGTCGCGCGCTGACCCTCCGTCATGCGCTTCATCATTCCGTCCCACCACGCGTCGGGGCCCTTCGCGGCTTTGCGCTCCGCATCCGTCGGTTCGACGAACAGGTCGTATTGCAGGTAGAGGTCCTTCTGGATTTCCATCTCCGTCTGCGCCGCCTCGGGGATGCGCGTGCGGTAGTCGTCGAACAGCGTGTCCGGCACCGGCAACTCGACGTCGCGGTAGAGCCCGAGGTCTTGAGGCGCTGGCATCCACTCGCGATGCGGCGCCTTGTGCTGGCACATCAGCAAGAACGGCTTCTGCGCATCGCGGCCGTGTTCGAGCCACTCGATCGCCATCGCGGTCGTCAGGTCGGTGACGTGGCCTTCGATCCGCGTCTTGCCCTGCGGCGTCAGGAAGTCCGGGTTGTAGTAGTGGCCCTGGTCCGGCAGCACGGCCCAGCGATCGAAGCCCTGCGGCTCCGACTCGAGGTGCCACTTGCCGAAGATCGCCGTCGCATAGCCGACGTCTTGCAGCGCCTTCGGCATCGTTGGCTGCAAGCCGTCGAACGTGTTGCCATTGCGCATGAACCCGTTCTGGTGGCTGTGCAGTCCGGTCAGCACGGTCGCGCGCGATGGGCCGCACAGTGCATTGCCACAGAAGTTGTTGGCGAACCGCACTCCGTCGTTCGCGATGCGGTCGATGTTCGGCGTCTTGCACAGGCGCGAGCCATAGGCCGAGATCGCGTGCGCCGCGTGGTCGTCGCTGAAGACGAACACGATGTTGGGCCGTGTGGCGGTCAACGAGCCTGGCTCTTGGCCCTGCGCCGTTGTCGTGCGAGCGACCAAAAGCGCGAAGTGCAGCGAGAGGAGCAACCACAGGTCCGAGCGCATCGCGGCACGATAACGCGCGTCGCAGAAACGCAGCGTCGCTTGCTATGGTGGGCTCCGTGACGAATGCGCGCGATCCCAAGCTGACGTACTGCGGCAACGTGCACGCTGCCGACAGCGTGGACGGCTTCCTCGACTCGTTGGATGCGCACACGAGCGAGGTGGCCGCATCCGCGCGCAGAGCGGGGCGGCCGTTCGGGCTCGGCGCGTGGTGGCCTCACTCGGTTGCGAGCGCGATTGCGCGCGATCCAGCGACGCAGCAGCGCGTGCGCGACGCGATGGCGCGGTTGTCGATCCCGCTGTGGACGCTCAATGTGTTCCCGCACGGCGACTTCCACGGCGAGGTCGTGAAGGAGCGCGTCTACGAGCCCGATTGGTCGACCGAAGAGCGCGTGCTCTACACGCGCGACTGCGCCGAGGCCGCCGCTGCGCTGGCGCATCCGGGAGACGTCATTCCGCTGTCGACGTTGCCGCTCGGCTATCGCGCGCCTCTGCACCTCGCGGACTTGCGGCTCATGGCGCGCAACCTCGCGCGCATGGCATCGATGCTGCGCGATCTGCGCGATCGCACCGGCGTGCACTGCGTGCTCGCGCTGGAGCCGGAGCCGTTCTGCATCCTCGAACGCGCGCTCGATGCTGCGAACTTCTTGGAGCAGTGGCTGTTTGACGAAGGCGCGTGGCCCACGGTGCCGGAGTCGGCGTTGCGCGAGCATCTCGGTGTCTGCGTGGACCTCTGCCATCTGTTCGTGGTCGGCGAGGATCCGCTCGCGGCGATCCACAGCCTGCTCGCGCGCGGCATCGCAGTGCCGAAGGTGCAGGTTTCGTCGTGCCTCGAAGCGCGCAGCGAAGCGGGGCTCGATGAGCTGTTCGCGTTCCAGGAAGCGCGCTACCTGCACCAGACGGTGGGGGACGGCGTCCGCGCGCTCGACCTTGGCGAGGCGCAATCGCATCGTGCGGAGTTCGCCGCCGCGCTCGCGCGAGGCCCGGTGCGCACGCACTACCACATGCCGCTGTGGTGGGACCGCGACGGCGCGTTTGGCTCGACCAAGCGCGATCTCGAGCGGGCGCTGCGCGGCATCGCGCAGTTGCCGGATCCGCCGCTGTGCGAAGTCGAGACCTACACGTGGAGCGTGTTGCCCGAACACATGCGATCGGAGCCGCTGCCAACGCTGCTCGCGCGCGAACTCGACTTTGCGGCAAACCTGCTCCGCCGCTGACATCTGCGGCTCCAGCTTCGTATCCTGCTCGCCCCGTTCGCCAGCGCGCCGATGATCCATCTCCACAACGTGACGAAGAGCTACCGCCAGGACGAGCGCTCGGTCTTGGCCTGCGATGTCACGGACCTCCGCATCGAGAAGGGCGAGCAGGTCGCGTTGGTCGGTCGCTCCGGCACGGGCAAGACGACGCTGCTGCATGTGCTCGCCGGCATCCTGCGCCCGGACACGGGGGAAGTGGAGATCGCGGGCCAGCGCATCGACACGATGAGCGAGCCACAGCGCGATCGCTTCCGCGGCCAGCACATCGGCATGGTCTACCAGACCTTCAACTTGCTGCAGCCGTTCACCGCCTACGAGAACGTGATGCTCGGCGCGTTGTTCGGCCGCGGCGCGGGCCATGCGGCGGAGGCTCGCGGCAAGGAGTTGCTCGCGCGCGTCGGCCTCTCGGATCGCATGCACCATCGTCCGAGCGAACTGTCGGTGGGGCAGGTGCAGCGCGTCGCGATCTGCCGCGCGCTCGTCAATGATCCCGAAGTGATCCTGATGGACGAGCCGCTCGGCAACCAAGACCGCACGACGGGCGCGCAAGTGCTCGATCTCTTGCTTCAGCTCGCGCACGAAGGTGGCAAGACGGTGGTGATGGTCACGCACGATCCCGACTCTGCGTTGCGCATGCAGCGCACGGTCGACCTTGCGACGTTGCGGAGGGCTTCGTCATGAAGCTGTGGTCGATCAGCATGCGCAATCTGCGCATTCGCATCGTCTCGACCGTGTTGACGACGCTCGCGATCGCGGTCGCGACGGGCCTCTACGCGGCGATCATGCTGATGGCCCAGCAGACGCGCGATCGCTACGAGGGCAGCATCGGCGGCTACCAAGCAGTGCTAGGCCCCAAGGACTGCTCGCAGCTCGAGCTGTTGCTCAACACGATCTTCCACGTCGGCGACGCGCCGGGGCAGATCCCGATGTCGGTGTGCGACGACCTTCGCGCCGGCAAGGTCTCGCGCCGCGGCGCGGTGCGCTACGCGATCCCGCAGGCGCGCGGCGACAGTATCAGCCGTTGGTCGTTCCCGGTGATCGGCACGGTCGACGAGATGTTCTCGCTCTACGAATGGCAGCGCGCGCCGCTGCAGTTCGCAGACGGCGGGCCGTGGGCGTTCTCATACGAAGAACTGCAAGAACTCGGCGCACGCCTCGCCGCCTTCGAGACCGCGCGCCGCGCAGACGAGAAGGACGGCCCGCCGCGGCCGATCATCGACGCGAAGTGGAAGAAGGCCGTCGTCGGCCATCGCGTCGCGCGCGCGATGCAGTTGTCGCTCGGCAGCACGATCGTGCCGGTGCACGGCAAGCACGGCGAGTTCGGCTACCACGAACACCCGGAGGCTGCGTGCGAAGTCACGGGCATCCTCGCGCCGACCAACTCGCCGCTCGACACGACGGTGTTCCTGCCGCTCTCGGTGCACCTGCTCGTCGGCGGACACGAAGGCGGTCTGTTCAAGGTCGAGATCCCCGCGGGCAAGAACCCCGACGACGCGGCGAAGCTGCCGGTCACCGCGCGCCAACTCGCACTGACGGCGATCCTCGCCGACCCCAAGGACCACCTCGGCGCGCAGTTCTTGCGCAGGGACTTCGGCACGCGGCCCGACGCGCAGGTCGCGTGGCCGCAGGACGTGATCCCCAAGTTCCTGCAGCAACTCGGCAACGCCGCGGATTGGCTCGAGATCGTCGCGCAGCTCGTGCTCGTCGTCGCCGCGATGATGATCGCGGTCGCGATCTACAACACGATGAACGAGCGCCGTCGCGAGATCGCGATCATGCGTTCGCTCGGCGCGCGCCGAACGCAGATCGTCGCGATCATCGTCGGCGAGGCCGCGGCGCTGTCGTTGGCGGGAGCCGTGGTCGGCGTCGTCTGCTGCCACCTTGCCGCGCTGCTCCTTCGGTCGACCGTGGAGGAAATGACGGGCGTGTGGCTCGAGTGGGCAACGTTTGCGCCGCGCGAGCTGTATCTTCTCGTCGGCGTGGGCGCGCTCGGCGCTCTCGCCGGATTGCTCCCCGCGTGGAAGGGTTCGACGACCCAGGTTGCCGACAACCTCTCCCAGACCTACTGAGACGTTTGCCATGAAGATCGCCTTCGCCGTCGTGCTCACCAGCGCGCTGCTCGCCGCGCAACAGCCAAAGCCAGAGCCAGCGCCTCAGCCGGCGCCGAAGACCGAGCAGAAGAAGCAGGAGCCGAAGCCCGCGGACGGCAAGCCCGAGCAGAATCCCGCGCCGAAGGATCAGCCCGCGCAGGATCCGCGCATCGACAAGCCCGCGCCGGAGCAGCCGATGCCCGCTGGCTCGGACCCTGCGGACCTCGCGGCGATGCGCAGCGCCGAGGCGATGCTCGCGGCCGAACGCCGGCTGCAGCAGATGATCAAGGACGGCAAGATCGAGGGCCTCGACAAGATCGTGACCTTCGACGAGCTGTCGGCTTGGCCCTACGAAGAGGGCCTCAAGGGCATGCCGAAGAAGGTCAAGGACCTGCACGGCAAGAAGGTCCTGATGTCGGGCTTCATGCTGCCGATCGACGACGTCCGCGACATCAAAGAGTTCCTGCTGGTGCAGTCGCTGTGGTCGTGCTGCTACGGCCAGCCGCCGGACATCAACGGGATCGTTCGCGTCGTGATGCCGAAGGGGAAGACGACCGACTACTTCTTCGACCCGCTGAAGATCATCGGCACCTTCAAGGTCGAGGCGACGTCGATCGACAACTACTGCGTCGACATCTACCAGATCGAAGTCGAGAGCCTCGAAGCGTTGAAGGAGCCGGCGACCCCGTCCGAGCCCGCGCCGAATGGCGGCGCCCCTGCGCCGGTCACGCCGCCTGGCAAGTGACGGCCGTCTCCCAGTTGGGTTGAGCGCGGCCTGCGTCGGGTGAGACTCCCGACGGCATCGGCGGATCCGCGGAGTGCGGAGGCGAGAAACCCCAAGGCTGAGCCCCCTCGGTGTCGATAGAAACGTCGATGCCGAATCCTCGGTCGCTGCGAACCAAGAAGCTGTCGGTCTCTGCGCGTCTGTGCGCAGCGCTCGCCGTCGGTGTGTTCTTCGTCGCGACGTTGCTGGGCCTCCTCGGCGCGGATCGAGAAGCGCAGCGACACGCGGACGAGGACAAGGCGCGCGACGTTCGCTTTGCGCAGCAAGTTGCGGAACGTGCTGGCCCGCTGCTCGAGCGCGGTGATTTGCTCCGACTGTCGACGCTGGCGACTGCGAGCCGCGATCTGCACGGTGCGCGCGTGCTCGTGCTCGAGCGCTCGGGCCGCGTCGTGCTCGACACCGACCTCGTGCTCGGCGATCGGTCGCTGTCGCTGCTTGCGCACGGTGGCGCGTTCCAGCGCACGGTCGCGCGCGAAGACCGCGAGGGATCCGTGCGCGAGACGATCGCGCCGGTGCGATTTGGCGGCGATGTGCTCGGCGAGATCCGCCTGCAGATCGAGCCTGCGCTGTCGCAGTCGGCATTCGACTTCGGGCTGTTCGGCCTCGTGCTGCTCGGCGGCGCGACGCTCATCGCGGCCGCATGGATCCTGTCCCAACACTGGGCGCAGCGCGTGCGCGGCACCACGGCCTCGATCATCCAGATGGCGTCGGGCCAGCCAACGGCTCCGCCTGCTCCGAGCGCAGATCGCGAATTGCACGAACTCAGCCTCGCGCTTCAGGAGTTGGAGAGGGGCGTGCACGACGGGCTTCATCGCGTCGTCGATCCGTTCGTCGAAGTGGCGCTCTTGGTCGTGGAAGGGCTCGAACGTCGTGGCCTCGTGCCCGACGGCCATGGGCCTCGCACTTCGCGCTACGCGATGTTGCTCGCCGATCGGCTGTCGCTCGTCCCGATGGATCGTCGCGACCTCGCGCTCGCATGCAGGCTCGCCGATTTCGGCCGCGCGTGGATTCGTCCGGCGTTGCTGCAGAAGAAGAACCTGACGCAAGAAGAGCAGGCGCTGGTGCGCAGCCATCCTGTGCTCGCCGCGGAGCGTCTCGATTGCTTGCCGAGCCTTCGTCCCGTCGCGTCGATCGTTCGGCACCAGTCGGAGCGCCCCGATGGCGGTGGGTTGCCGGAAGGACTGCGCAACGACCGCATCCCGCTCGGTTCGCGCATCCTCGCGATCGCGAGCGCATTCGACCTGTGGACGACATGTGGCGATCCGTCGCCGCTGTCTCGCGATGCGGCGCTGCGCCGCATGGCCGAGGAGCGCGGCGAGGCCTACGACCCGTGGCTGTTCGATCTGTTCGCGGACTGCGTGCGCGCCTTGCCGATCGATTCGAAGGCTGCGGAAAGCGATGGCGCGGATGCGAAGTCCGTGATGATCCTGCCAGCCGGCAGCTTGCCGAACGCGGCGCAGAACGAGCGCGAAGAGGGCCTCGACTACGACCTCGGCGCGGAACTCGAGGTGATGCTCGAAGAACTGCCGCCGGAGGATCGAGCGTGAAGCCGCTGCTCGCGCTGGCGCTCGTGTTCGCGGCGGGCGTCGGCGCATGCCGATTGCCTCAGCGCGGCGTTGCGCCGAGCAGCGATCCGTTCGTGCGCGCGGAAGCTGCGCGCGAGCGCGGGGAACTGACCCTGGCGCTGTGCGCATTCGACGAAGTCGATCCCGCGGACCCTCGCTATGCGCAGGCGCGCCTGCAGGCTGCAGCGCTGGAGCAGCGTCTGCGTCGGCACCAGGAGTTGACGCTGCAGGGGCTCCGGCTGCGCGCGGAGTGGCGTTGTGACGAAGCGGTGATTGTCTTCACCGAAGCGCAGCGCACGTGGCCCGAAGACGAGCGCACGCGTCAGTTGCTGTTCGCAACCGAGTCGCGTCGCGCGGCTGCGAGAAGGGACGCGGACTCCATGGCGATCGCGCGCAACGCGAAGGCCATCGAACAAGAGCCGCAAGCGGTCGCGGTCGATGCGACGCGCGCAGATGCTCAGTCCAGCGCTGCGATCTCGCCGGTGCCGATGGCGGAGGGCGAACTCAATGCGCCGCGCGCAGCGGATCCTGTTGGCGCGCAACTCGCGCGGCTGGAGGCGCGGTTGCAGCGCGGACAACTCGACTCGGTCATGAACGAGATGTTCGCGCTCCATCGGCAGTGGCCATCGGACGCGCGCGTCTGCGGGCGCCTTGCGCGCCTCTTGCTGCAGCGCGGCCTCGTGCACTACGGCCGAGGTGCGATCGAACTTGCGGTGGAGGACTGGCGCCGCGCGCGCCAACTCGATCCGCAACTCGCGTCGGTTGCGCAATTGCTGGACGCTGCGTCGCGCGAGCTATCTCAGCCGCCGCGCTGATGCGGATGGCGGACGCGATGTGTCCGCTGCTGCTCTCGCACACATCGCTGGGGCATCGTGATTGCCAGCTGTTGGTGTCTAGCCAACTGCTGCGTTCATGCCGCGCGAGCGAAAGAAAACCGGGGGTGAAACTTCGGGAAAAGGGGAAGAAGGAGAGTCAAGTTTTTACGTCCGTGGCGGACAACCCCCGGCAGGGTGCGATTGCCATTCCAAGCTTGCGCCGGGTCTGGCTGTATTCGGTCTCTATCGAGGTCGCGAGGTGGTGAGCCTTCTCGTCTTCCTCTGCTTCAGGCGCGCAGAACACTAGCTCGCAAATTGGAGTTCGTCAACGCGTCGATTTCCGCATTCGGATCGCAAAGCGCTCGATCCGGGCAGACCAGCCGCTGGGAAGGAGAGTTGCCGCGGTCGCCTCTTCGATCACGCAGGGTCCAAAGATCGTGGCGCCGATCGGCAGCTCGTCGCGGCGGAGCCAGCGGATGGGCGCGCCGCCGATCGGTGACTTGCGCAGTTGGGGCTTTGGCGCGCGCGAGCCGGCTGCGGCGGGAAGCGAGGCCGGCAACGGTTTGCCGCGTCGCTCAGCCCGCGCCGTGATGCGGACCAACTCGATCGCCGTGCCGGGCTGGACGAACCCAAACCGCTGTTCGTGGGCTCGCTCGAACGCGCGCGGCAGCGGCTCCTTCGTGGCCTCGATCGCCAGTCCTTGGCCTTGGCCGCGGTAACGCAACACGAAGCTCGCCCGGCTCGTAGCAGCAAGAGACCTCTTCCCGCCCGGCTCGCCGTCCGTGCTTGGTGTGCCATCGAGTTGCGCCGCCGCGAGCTTGCGCAGTTGGGCTCCGCGTGCGCGCCATTGCCGCTCGTTCGCCTGCGACCAGGGCTCGAGGGCCGCTTCGACCACTTCCGCCGAGTCTCCGGCGAGCGCCAGGCCAAGCGCGGAGAACGCGCCCGGGTGCATCGGGGCGAGGGCCTCGGGCATTCCGAGTTGGGCGCAGAGCCGCGCGGCATGAAGCCCGCCCGCGCCGCCGTAGCAGACGAGCGGGGCCGTGGCGGGGTCTACGGCTCGTTCCCCGGTGATGCGCAGCAGTGCGCGCGCCATCGACGCGTCGGCGACAGCGAGGATGCCCTCTGCGGTGCGGCGGACCGAGAGCGACAGCTTCTTCGCCAGCCGTTCGATGGCCCGCACGCTGCGGCTTGGGTCGATCGAGAACCCGCCGCCGAGCAGCGTCGCAGCGCCAAGGTGCCCGAGCGCCACGTGCGCATCGGTGACCGTGGGCTCCTCGCCCTTGCCGTAGCACGCAGGCCCGGGGTCGGCGCCAGCGCTTTCTGGGCCAACGCGCAAGGCGCCGCCGCGGTCGCAGTAGGCGATGCTGCCGCCGCCGCAGCCGACGGTGTGCACATCGACGGTGGGCAGTGGCAGCGGCAGGCCCGCGATCTGGCCCTGGTCGGTCTGGATGCGGCCATCCTCGACGAGGCACACGTCGGTCGACGTGCCGCCCATGTCGAACGCGGCGGCGCGCTCGATGCCGATCGCTTCGCAGAGCCGTTGCGTGGCCAGCACGCCGCCCGCTGGGCCTGAGAACATCGCCCGCGCCGGGAATGCGCGCGCTTCGTTGGCTGGCAGGATCCCCGTGCTCGAACGGAACAGGCGGAGCGTGCCGTTGCCGATCTGGCTCTGGATGCGCTCCGTGTAGGCGCTGACGAGCGGCGCGGTCG
This sequence comes from uncultured Planctomycetota bacterium, assembly GCA_903925435.1. Lineage (GTDB taxonomy): Bacteria > Planctomycetota > UBA1135 > UBA1135 > UBA2386 > SXPK01. The sequence goes on from CAIYFF010000332.1 coordinate 12,578, forward strand.
CCGCGTTCAGGATCGCGGCGGAGAAGCGTTCGTATTCGCCGAGTGCGGGCCACAACTCGGCGCTGCACGTGACCCGCACCGCGGGCATCGCACTGCGGATTGCGCGTGCGATCGCGCGTTCGTCTTGCGGCGCGGTGGGGGAATGCAGCAGGCCGATCGCGATCGCCTCGGGCTTCCGCTTCTTCAGCTCGCGCACGATGCGCGCGATCTCGCGCGTCGTCAGCGGCTCGATCGCCGTGCCATCCGCGGCGCGGCGGCAGGCGGCTTCGACGCGAAGTTCGCGCGGCGCCGGTGGCGTCTTGCGGTCCGGTTCGAGCGCATACAGTTCGCTGCGTTCCTGGCGGCCGATCTCGATCAGGTCGACGAAACCGCGGTTGGTCACGAACGCGGTCTTGGGCAGCTTTCCTTCGAGCACGGCGTTGAGGCCAACCGTCGTGCCGTGCACGACGTCGACCGCTTCGTCGGGCCGTTTCCGCACCGCGGCGATGCCCTGCAGCACCGCGCGGCTGGGGTCGTCCTTGGTCGACGGCAGCTTGTGCACCGTGAGACGGCCGCGCTCCTGCCGAACGACGTCGGTGAACGTGCCGCCAGTGTCGATGCCGATGCGTACCGCCATGCGGCGGCACGGTAGGTGCGTGCTGCGCGAAGTCGAGAGTTGGTTGGGCCGCGGCCGCTGCATAGCCTGTCCGCCCCATGCTGCTCGCGGCCTACTGCCTTGCTGCCTTCCTGTTCGGCGCCGTGCCGTGGGCGTTGCTCGTCGTGCGGCTGTGCAAGGGCAAGGACCTGCGCACGATCGGCTCGGGCAACGTCGGCGCGACCAACGCGAGCCGCGCGTTCGACACCAAGCGTGGTCGGCTGCTCGCGTTCCTTGGCATCTACCTGCTCGATGCGGGCAAGGGCTTCGTGCCGGCGTTCTTTGGGCCTTCGCTGCTTGGCGGCTACGCGGAGTTTGAAGGCGCGATGCTCGGCCTCGCCGCGATCCTTGGCCACGTGTTCTGTCCGTTCCTTGGCTGGAAGGGTGGCAAGGGCGTCGCCACCGCGACGGGCGTGCTGCTCGCGCTCGATTGGCAGGTCGCTGCGGTTTCGATCGGCGTGTTCTTCGTCGTGCGGCTGCTGACGGGGCAGGTGTTCTTCGGCAGCCTCGCACTCGGGTTGGCGCTCGCAGCCTCGGCAGTTGGGCTGCATCCCGACGACGCGTTTGGCGTTCGGCACCCGATCACGTTCCTCTGCTTTCTGATCGCGGCGTTCCTGTTCTGGACGCATCGCAGCAACTTGGCGAAGCACCGCGCAAAGAAGGTGAACGACAACCAGGAGCGGGCGCAATGAAGGTCGCGGTTCTCGGTTGCGGCGGCTTTGGCACGGCGCTGGCGGTCACGCTCGCGCGCGCGGGGCGCGAGGTCGCGATGTGGGGGCACGACGCGGCCAACACGGAGCGCATCGCCAACACGCGCCACAACGAGCGCTACCTCGAAGGCGTGACGGTGCCGGACTCGGTGTTGGTGACGACCGACGCGAGCGCTGCGTTGCGCTCTGCAGGTTGCGCGCTTGTCGCAGTGCCGACGCAGCATGTGCGATCTGCGCTGTCGAAGATGGCGGCGAGCGGCGCTCTGTCGCAGTCGTTGCCGCTGGTTTCGTTGGCCAAGGGACTCGAGCAGAGCACCGGATTGCGACCGAGCGAAGTGATCGCGCAGGTCGCGGGCAACGGCGATCGCGTCTACGTGCTGAGTGGCCCGAGCCACGCCGAAGAGGTCGTGCGCGCGATGCCGACGACGGTGGTGTTGGCAGGTCACGATCCGCGCGCGTTGCAGGAGTTGCAGGCGGTGCTGTCGACGCCGACGTTCCGCATCTACCGCAACGCCGATGTGATCGGCGTCGAGTTGTGCGGCGCGCTCAAGAACGTGATGGCGCTCGCGGCCGGCATCGCCGACGGGCTCGGTTGCGGCGACAACACCAAGGCCGCGATCTTGTCGCGCGGCATCGTCGAGATGACCCGCTTTGGCAAAGCCTGCGGCGCGGACGAGCGGACGTTCTATGGGCTCGCGGGCGTCGGCGATCTTGCGGTCACTGCGTTCAGCCGCCACGGCCGCAATCGCGCGTTCGGTGAGCGCATCGGCAAGGGCGAGACCGTGCAGCAAGCGCTCGCCGCGTCGCCGAAGGTCGCCGAAGGCGTGTGGACGTCGCGCGTCGTGGCGGAACGCGCCCACGCGATGCAGGTCGAGATGCCGATCGCCGACGCGGTGAGCCGCGTGCTGTGGTTCGGGCTGCCGCCACAGCAGGCGGTGAAGGCGCTGATGGAACGCGATCCCAAGGCCGAGGCCTGAGCGAACGATGGCGCGCGCGTTCACGGGGCCTCTGTGCAGGTTCTTCGCCGGCGACCGCGGCGAGGCAGTGACGTTCGTGCAAGGCGTCGAGGACTGGCGCGCAGACCTGCAGTCCGCGTTCGCGAAGGACCTCGTGCCGCAGTTCGCGTGGCAGGAAGATCCCGAGGCCAAGTCGTCGTGGTTCGACCTCGGCGACTCCGGGTGGATCGCGCTGCGGCTGTTCGCGTTCTACGCCGAGAAGAGCGACCTCGAGTTGCCCGACACCGCGCCGGCGCTGATCGAACTCGACCGCGAATGGCGCGAGGCCGCGGACCAGAAGTTTGGGCGCAGCAAGTACGCGCACCTGCTGGCGGCACGCATGTGGTTCCCGCAGGACTTCGCGTTCACGGCGCGCATCGCGTTGCCGGACGGTGACGCGACCGAGCTCGGCTCGCTCGCCGTGCTTCGCGACCAGCTGCGCTGGCTCAACGCGCGCACGTTCCAGGCCGACGAAGACCAGATCGCGACGTGGTCCTCGCTCGACGCTCCGGCCGGCGGTCCGCTGATCCAGTCGGCGCAACGCGGGTATGCGGCGCTGTGGAATGCGGTCGAGGATGCGACCCTGCGGCGCGTGCCGATGGTGGTGGTCGAGGCCTGAGGGCGGTTCGCGCGCGGCTGCGCGTCGCGAGGAAGTCGAGCGATCGCCGGTCTTTGCGGTGGAGCCGCGGCGGCCCCGTTCGCTAGCCTGTGCGTCCCTCTCGTTTCTTCGCAGGAGCTTCGCTTGCACGACGCCGTCTCTCCGCGTTCGGGCTCGGGCCATCCGCCCGCCCTCTACATGCTGTTCTTTGCCGAGATGTGGGAGCGCTTCTGCTTCTACGGCATGCGCTCGCTGCTGACCCTCTACATGGTCAGCGAGGTCTTCAAGTATTCGGACGGGCAGGCCACTTCGGTCTACGGCAGCTACAACGCGCTGATCTACCTGACGCCGATCTTCGGCGGCCTCATCGCGGACCGGTTGCTCGGCTACCGCTGGGCGATCCTGCTGGGCGGCCTGTTGATGGCGATCGGCCAGTTCACGCTCGTCGTGCAGAAGGAGTTCTTCTTCTACGCGGGCATGGCGTTCATGGTCGTCGGCAACGGCTTGTTCAAGCCGAACATCTCGACGCTCGTCGGCCGCCTCTACGCGCCGGGCGATTCGCGTCGCGACGCGGGCTTCACGATCTTCTACATCGGCATCAACGTCGGCGCGTTCCTGTCGACGATGGTCTGCGGCTACTTCGCGCAGACGAAGGACTGGACGACGGGCTTCGGCATCGCCGGCGTCGGCATGCTGCTCGGGCTCGTGACGTTCGGCCTCGGCAAGAAGCGCCTCGGTGGTCACGGTGAGCCGCCGAACCCCGCGACGTTCTCGGGCAATCTCACGAAGGTCGCGCTCGGCGCACTGGCGTGCGTGCCCGGCGTCTACCTGCTGCTCAGCGAGGACAAGGCGGTCAAGATGCTGCTGATCGGCGCGATCCTCGTCGTGCTCGGCAGCCTGTTCGTGACGGCGTTGCGCGAAGAGAAGCAGCAGCGCGAGAAGATGTTCGTGCTGCTCGTGCTGTGGTTCTTCCACATGATGTTCTGGACGTTCTTCGAGCAGGCCGGCACCTCGCTGACGCTGTTCACGGACCGCAACATCGACCGCATGCTCGGCAGCTACGAGTTCCCGAGCGCGTGGGGGCAGTTCTTCAACCCGCTCTTCATCCTCGTCTTCGGCTCGCTGTTCACGCTGCTGTGGGTTCGCCTCGGCCGCGTCGGCAAGGACCCGTCGATCCCGACGAAGTTCGGCCTCGCGCTCGTGCAGCTCGGCGCCGGCTTCGGCGTGCTGGTTGTCGCTGCGCCTGCCGCGAAGGAGACCGGCCTCGTGCCGCTGCTGATCCTCGTCGTCTGCTACCTGCTGCACACGACGGGCGAACTGTGCATCTCGCCGGTTGGCCTCTCGGCCGTGACCAAGCTCGCGCCGCCGCGCATGACCGGCATGGTGATGGGCGCGTGGTTCCTGTCGATCGCCGCCGCGCACAAGGTCGCAGCGATGATCGCCGGCGAGACCGGCGCGGCAGGCGGCGAGGGCATGACGCCCGCGCAGACGCTGCCGATCTACACCGCGGTGTTCGAGCAGATCACCTACTACTCGGTCGGCGCCGGTCTCTTGATCATCGTGCTCGGCCCGATGTTCCTGCGGCGCTGGCTGCACGGCGTGAAGTGATCCGCGCAGCGAGTCCTTCCTGAACAGATCCCGCGGCCGCCTCGTGCGGCCGCTTTGCTATCCGGAGAACGCAATGATCCCGACGACCGAGAGCCAAGACAGCATGTTCCGAGGCCACCCGCAGGGCCTCTACCGACTGTTCTTCATCGAGATGTGGGAGCGCCTCGGCTTCTACACGATCGTCGCGGTGCTGTTGCTCTACGCGACGGACACGGAGCGCGGCGGCCTCGGTTGGTCGAAGGATGTCGGCAACGAGATCTACGGCATCTACCTCGCGTTCGTCTACTTCACGCCCTACCTCGGCGGCATCCTCGCGGACCGGTTCCTCGGCTATCGCAAGTCGGTGCTGATCGGCGGGCTCGTCTACGCGAGCGGCTTCTTCCTGCTGGCGACCGGCCAGTCGTGGACGTTCCCGACCGGGCTCGTGCTGCTGTGCGTCGGCAACGGGTTCTTCAAGCCCAACATCAGCGCGATGGTGGGCAACCTCTACGTGAAGGGCGATCCCAAGCGCGACGCGGGGTTCAACATCTTCTACATGGGGATCAACATCGGCGCGTTCACCGCGAACTTCCTCGCGGCCTACACGCGCAACGAATGGGCATGGGAGGCTGCGTTCGTCGGCGCGGGCTGCGGCATGCTCGCGTCGGTCGTCATCCTGCTCATGAGCTGGAAGACGCTTGAAGCCTCGGACCGCACGCCAGGCTCCAACCCCGGCGACACGCCGTTCTCGGAGATCCTCGGCAAGATCCTCGGCCCGGCGTTCCTGTTCGGCCTGATCGGCTGGGCGGTCGCGGCCTACCTGCTGCCGTCGGCGATCACGAAGCTCGTGAAGCCGACCGACTTCGGCTTCTTGATCGGCGCGATCCCGATCCTGTTGTTCTTCGCGCGCCTGTCGAATCGCGCGCAAGAAGAAGAGAAGCCCGGCTTGCGCGCGCTGCTGCCCGTCTACCTCGCTGGTGGCACGTTCTTCATGGTGCTGCACTTGAACGGCAGCGCGATGACGACGTGGGCCGACGAGAACACGGCGCGCCACTCGGGCCAGTTCGATCCGGTCGTCGCGATCGCCGACACGATGTCGCCGTTCGCGGGCGACACGTATCCCAAGTACTACGGCAACGCTGCCGCCGACGTGCCGCGGCCGGCGCGTTCGATGTTGCTACCGATCGCGACGGACCTGCAGGCCAAGATGTACGGCAAGCGCCGCATCGACGAAGCCGCGCTCGCGGACATGACCGCGCGCCTGCCCGCCGACGTGAAGGTCGAGGACATCCCGCTGCAAGGCGATCTGACCGCGCAGCAGAAGGCGGACAAGAAGCTCAGCGTCGAGGTCTACGCCAAGGTCGAGGTGATCGAAGGCACCGACTCGCACGGCTTGCCGGAGACGACGGTCAAGGTCGAGGACGGAGCCAAGGCGATGCGTCGCGTCGCGTTCGTGC
>CAIYFF010000333.1 GCA_903925435.1 uncultured Planctomycetota bacterium
CTCGTGTGCGGCAAGGACTTCTTCTTGGCGTTCAGCCCCGAGCGCGAAGATCCAGGTCGCAAAGACCACCAGACGCAGACGATCCCGAAGCTCGTCGGCGGCGTCGACGAGATCAGCACCAAGCTCGCGACGCAGTTGTATGCAGCCGCGATCCAACAAGTCGTGCAGGTCGACAACGCGGAGATCGCAGAAGCCGCGAAGCTGCTCGAGAACATCTACCGCTGCGTCAACATCGCGCTCGTCAACGAGCTGAAGCCCGTGCTCGGCGCGATGAACATCGACATCTGGAAGGTCATCCAGGCCGCGTCGACGAAGCCGTTTGGGTTCCAGGCGTTCTATCCAGGCCCAGGCCTCGGCGGACACTGCATCCCGATCGACCCGTTCTACCTCACGTGGAAGGCCAAGGAGTTCGGCCACCACACGCGCTTCATCGAGCTCGCGGGCCAGATCAACAGCGCGATGCCGCACTACGTCGTGCAACGCGCAGCGCACGGACTCAACGAAACCGGACGCCCGCTTCGCGGCGCGAAGGTGCTCGTGATCGGACTGGCCTACAAGCCCAACGTCGATGACGTGCGCGAGACGCCGGCAGCCGAGATCATCAAGCTGCTGTTCGAAGACGGCGCCGACGTGAGCTACCACGATCCGCACGTGCCGCTGTTCGCTGGCATGCGCAAGTACATGGAGTACCGCATGCACTCCGCGCCGCTCACGCGCGAGACGATCGAGAACGCGGACTGCGTGCTGATCGTGACGGACCACAAGGCGATCGACTGGCAGTTGATCGCGCAGCACGCCAAGCTCGTTGTCGACTCACGCAACGCGATGGCGCCGTTCCAGCCGATCGCCGGCCACTACGTGCCGGCTTGATCGAGCGGCGATCGCTGGGTCAATCGACCCAGCGATACTTGACGATCGCCCACAGCGCAGCGACGCCGTCGCGCCAACCGATCTTCTTGCCTTCGCCGTAGCTGCGGCCCCGGTAGCGAATCGGCACTTCCCAGATGCGCACCGGCAACCGCGCGATCTTGGCGGTGAACTCCGGCTCCACCGTGAAGCGGCGGCTCTTGATCGTGATCTTGGCGAGCGCTTCGCGACGGAAGCACTTGTAGCACGTCTCCATGTCCGTCAGGTTGAGGCCCGTGAACAGGTTGGAGAAGAACGTCAGGAAGCGGTTGCCGAGGTAGTGATAGAGGTGGTCGCGCTCGCGCGACGGGTCGCGCGGATCGACGAGGTAGCGCGAGCCGTAGACCACGTCGGCATGCCCCGCGAGGATCGGCTCCAGCAGCAGGTGGTAGTCCTGCGGGTCGTATTCGAGGTCGGCGTCCTGCACTACGACATAGGTCCCACGCGTGTGCTCGAAGCCCGTGCGCAACGCAGCGCCCTTGCCCATGTTCTGCGGGTGCAGCACGGCGCGCACGTTGTCGAACTCCTGCGCCAACTGCTGCACCAGGTCGCGGCTGCCGTCCTTGCTGCCGTCGTCGACGAGCACGATCTCCTTGTCGATCTCGACTGCGCGCACCGCTTCGACGATGGCGCGCAGAGTCTTCATCTCGTTGTAGACCGGCATCACGACCGAAAGGGTCGGCGCAGCGCTTGTCGCATCGGAAGCAGACATGGAAGAGACCATCGTGCCATGAACCGCGCGCGTCGCCAGCCGCAATGTCGCTGCGCGCGCTGGACCGATGGACGCTCGGCGCGCAACATCCCTCGCCATGGCCGACACGCACGCATCTAGCAAGCCCAGCAACGGCGTCCTTTCTCTCGTCGCATTTGCATCGGTGGTCGCAGCTGCCATCAGCGGAGTACGGCTCTACGGCGAGCTCCAGGGATGGAACGTGCCGGTCCTCGGCAAGAACCTGTTCAGCACCGATGCCGGCGGCGGCGGCTCGCTGCTCGGCGTCGCGACGCTCGTCCCGATCTTCGGCTTCTGGTTTGGGCGCAGGCTCGCAGGATCAGGCCACGGCCCAAGCGTGATCGGCACGAGCCTCCTGCTGCACCTGCTGGGCATCGCCGTCGCGGGCGGCGTGATCTGGGCGAGCCTTGAAGGCGGCTTCTTCGCAGGATGGAAGGACAAGGGCCTCGCGTTCGGCATCGGCACCAGCGTCGCGGGCCTGTTCGCGCTGATGGCGTGGCCCAGGGCATGGGGAGCGAACGTGTTCTTCGGCCTGCTGTCGCGCGCGCCGATCGCGCTGATCCAGTTCGTCGCAATCGAGAAGGGCTGGAACACGCACTACAGCAAGGCGCACCCGGACATCCCCAAGGACCCCGACTCCACGCTGTTCGCGCTGACGCTCGCCCAGGCCACGTTCTGGCCGCTCGCGTTCACGACGTTGGTCGGCGGACTGTTCGCGACGATCGGCGCTGCGACGGTGCGGCGCAGCTGAGCCGCGGATTCAGCGGAACTCGAAGTCGTCGCGCGCGCGCGGCGCGCCCTGCTCGCCGCCGCCAATCGAGCGGCCTGTCGCCCATCGCTCGGCGAGCGTCGACGCAAGACGGCCCGCATCGCAGAACGGCGCCACGTCCCCCGCAGCGGTGTGCCACTGATCGAGCACGCCTGCGACCGCGCCCGCGAGCACGAACGCCGCTTCGGCGGGATCCTCCGCGAACAACGTCCCATCGGCGTTGCCCTGCACGAAGAGCTCGCGCAGCGTGGACCGCAGCCAGCGCTGCTCTTGACGATCGTCTTCGCGCAATCGCGCGGTGAACGCGCCGCGCAACTCGGTCGCGAGCACGCGCAACAAGTGCGTCGCTGCTGGTTCGCGGAAGTGAAAGCCCAAGTAGGCGAGCAAGAACGCGCGCAGCGCGGTGGCCGCGTCGACCGCGCCGGGCGCTGGCATCTGCAGCTCGCGGCGACGCAGCTTCTGCCAGTGATCGAGCACGCAGAAGAACAGGTCTTCCTTGCCATCGAAGTGGAAGTAGACGCCGCCCTTCGTGACGCCAGCGCGCTCCGCGATCGCATCAAGGCTCGCGCCCGCGTAGCCATGCTGCGCAAACACCTGCGTCGCCGCGGCGACGAGCCGTTCGCGCAGTTCAGGATCGCGTGGTCGCGCCATGCGCGGCAGAGACTACCGAGGGCGCGCGGTCGGATGCGACCCGTCGCGGTTCTTGCGGTAGAGAAACGCAAGGATGCCCGCCACCGCCTCGAACGCCGCCACCGGGATCTCCGCGCCGCACGACAGCGGCTTCAGGCACTGCAGCAGGTCCGGGTCGCGCTCGATCGGAATGCCGTGCTGCTGCGCCGCTTCGACGATCCGGTCCGCGACGTCGCCGCCGCCGCGCGCGAGCACGCGCGGCGCATGGTCCTTGCCGCGGTCGTAGCCGAGCGCGATGGCGCGCTTGCCCGATGGCGCTCCGTGGCTGTCGCGCGGCTCAGACATGGACGTCCACCATCGCTTTCCCATCGCGACGCAACGGAGCGAGGTCCGCAATCGGCAACGCTCCCGCGACGCGCATGGCGCGAAGGCCCTTCACCGTGAGTCCCGTTGCTTGCAGTGACGTCGCCAACTCTGGCAACGCCGAGTGCAACATCGCGGCCGTTTCCGCTTTCGTGGCCAAGAACGTCGCTTGCACGCCGCCATCGCCGACTTCGACGTCGACGCGCAGCGCGCCGAGCGAAGTGAAGTCGAGCAGCAGCGCCGCAGTGAATGTCTCCTGGTCGCGATGGAAGCGCTCTGGCGCAGCCTCGCGATCGTGCGCAAGAAAGAACATGCGCGCATCGGTGAGTCCCGCCGCCGGACATGCAGGTAGCGGAGTCCACATGGGAAGCCGCGCGTCCGCGCGCGCTGCGTTGTCGCGTTCTTGCGTATGCATCGCGGCCACGAACTGCGCGGCTTCCTGCTTGGGCTTTGGCGCAGCAGACTCGTCCTCGAGCAACTGCAATGCATGCGCCTTGGCCGTGTCGCGCAGCGATGCAGCGTCCTGCTGACTCCCCGCGATCCCATCCGGATTCGCCAACGTGAGCACGCGTGCTTCGAGATCGTGCCCAAGCAGCTTCGTGATCGACCGCAGCGCATGCGCGGACGCATCGCCGCGCGCCCACGTGTCGAGCGCCGCGACAAACGCATCGGCCCCACCGCTCTCCGCGCTCGTCCGAATCGGCAACGAGCGAGCAAGCGCGATCAGCGACTTCGCCAGGCTCTTGCCCGACAGCGACGCATACTCCGCATCCGAAGCAGATCCCGCCGCGGCGCCCCGCACGAGCGCAAGCTGCACGTGCGGCTCCACGCGCGTGACCTCGAAGTCGTAGCTCTGGCCCGGCTGAAGCTCCGCATCCGCCTTCGCCGCGAACACGGAACCGCGGTAGCCGAGCCACACGAAGCCTTGCTCGATCTGCGCAACGGTCGCGCGGATCCGATCGCCGACGGCGACCGGAACGACGCGAACCGACACGTCGCGCAA
>CAIYFF010000334.1 GCA_903925435.1 uncultured Planctomycetota bacterium
AGTACTTCCGTGAGTCGATGCTCGGCAAGGAGACGAAGTTCCGTCTCGGCACGCGCGACATGAACGGCAGCAAGGACGTCGTCGACCTCTGCTCGAAGGTGACCTCGGGCATCGGCTACAGCGGCCTGTCCTACGCGACCAACGAAGTCCGCGTCGTGCCAGTGATCAACGCGAAGACCGGCGCCCCGGTCGCACCGAGCACGGACACGGTCCTCGACGGCACCTACCCGATCTCGCGCCCGCTGTTCATGTACACGATCGGCGAGCCGCAGGGCGAGACCGCGAAGTATCTGGAGTGGATCAAGAGCGACGACGGCCAGCGCGTGCTCCTGCGCAAGGGCTACCCGCCGCTTCGCAAGGTCTGATCGACCAAGTTTCCGCTCGCCCGACGCGATTCGTTCCGGTAGCCCTACGCGCAGAGGCAATGACGTGAGCAGCCATTACGAAGAGCGTCTCCAGAAAGACCTGTCCTGGATCCAGGACCTCGTCACCATCGTCGGCGCGACAATCGAAGAAGCGATCGGCAATGCCGTGAAGGCGGTGCTGACCCTCGATCGCGATCTCGCGGGCGAGACGATCATCGGCGACTACCTCGTCAACCGGCAGACGCGCGAACTGGACCGCCTGTGCCACGCGTTCGTCGCGCGACACCTGCCGTCGGCGGGACACCTGCGCTACGTCTCGTCGGTGTTGCGCCTCAACATCGCGCTGGAGCGCATCGGCGACTACGCGACGACGATCTCGCGCACGGCGGCGCAACTCTCGACCGAGGCCCCGCCCGTCGTGCAGCGCGACATCGAGATGATGTGCGAACACGCACGCCGCATGCTGCACGAGGGCCTGCGCAGCTTCCAGACGCGCGACGTGGCGACGGCGCAGGCGACGCTGACCTCGGCGTCGCAGTTCGCCCACCACTTCGACAAGGTCTTTGCGGACCTGGTGAAGGAAGGCGACAGCCGCAGCCGTCCGGTGAGCGACCTGTTCTCGCTGATGGCCACGTTCAACCGCCTCGAGCGCGTCATCCACCAGGCGAAGAACATCTGCGAAGAGACGATCTTCGTCGGCACCGGCAAGCTGAAGGGCGAGAAGGTCTTCCAGATCCTGTTCGTCGGCGACAAGAACAACGGCGTGAGCCAGCTCGCCGAGCACTTCACGCGCAAGGCGTTCCCGCAGAGCGGCACCTACCGCAGCGCCGGGTTCGCTCCGGCCGACGAGATCGACCCGCGCTACGTCGACTTCGCGAAGCAGGTCGGCATCGACCTGTCGCAATCGTGGCCGACGCCATTGTCGTCGTTGATGGAACAACTCGACGGCTTCCAGTTCATCGTCGGCCTGCACCCCGAAGTGCGACAGCGCCTTGGCAAGGTCCCGTTCCACACGACCGTTCTCTCGTGGGACATGGGCAACACCGACGACCCGGAACAAACGTGGCGGCGACTGACGCCGAAGATCCGCGGACTGATGGAGAAGCTGCGCGGCGAGCAGGCCTGCTGACCCATGAGCCAAGACGCCTCCACGCGCCGGAACGCGGCCGCGACCGAATTCGACCGCCGCGACTCTTCGTGGTGGACGGATCGGATCGCCCGGACCGTCGTGTTCGCAGGCGGCATCTCGGCAATCGTCTTCATCGTCGGGATCCTGCTCTTCATCGCGACGCAAGGCCTCGAGTTCGCGGCCACGCGGTTGTCATGGTCCGAGTTCTTCGGCTCGATCGCGTGGCGCCCGAACGGCCATCCGGCCGAATACGGCGCGCTCGCGTTGATCGCAGGCACCGCGTCGACCACGGCGATCGCGATGGTGATCGTCGTGCCGTTGTCGATCGGCGCCGCGATCTACATCGGCGAGTTCGCGCGCGGCAAGACGCGTGAGTGGCTCAAGATCCTGATCGAGTTGCTCGCCGCGATCCCTTCCGTCGTCTGGGGTGTGATCGGCCTCCATGTGATGGGCCCGCTCATGACGCAAGCCTTCGGCGTGCCGTCGGGCCTCAACCTGCTGAACGCAGGCATCATCCTCGGGCTCATGGCCGCGCCGATCATGACGACGATCGCCGAGGACGCGCTCAAAGCCGTCCCGGACACCTACCGCGAAGCGGCGGAAGCGCTCGGCGCAACCAAGTGGCAGGTCGTGTTCCGCGTCGTGCTCCCCCACGCACGCCCAGGCCTCAGCGCCGCGGTGCTGCTCGGCGTCGGCCGCGCTTTCGGCGAGACCATCGCCGTGCTCATGGCGAGCGGCCACGCGATCAACATCCCGCACTCGTTGTTCGACCCGGTCCGCACGCTGACCGCGACGATCGCCGCCGAACTCGGCGAGACCGCCGAAGGCGACGACCACTACCAGGCGTTGTTCGTGCTCGGGATGCTGCTGTTCGTCATCACGTTCGCGATCAACGTGACGGCCGACTCCATCGTGCGCGGCATCCGGAGGAAGAAGGCATGAGCGCGCAGGACTCGACCTTCCTCAAGACGGAGCACGAGGAGAAGAGCCTCCGCCAGCAGAAGCTGGTGCGCATGTTCTTGATGTTCATGACGGCGATGCTCGTGCTGCCGGTCCTGGGCATCCTGTCCGTGATCGTCGCACGCGGCGCGCCGGGCATGAGCCTCGAGTTCCTGACGGAGCCACCGCGGGCCAACATGACGGCCGGCGGCATCTCCTTCGCGCTCATCGGCACCGTCTGGCTCACTGCAGTCGCCTTGCTGCTGGCCCTGCCGCTCGGTGTCAGCGCCGCGATCTACCTCAGCGAATACGCCCGCGACAACTGGCTGACGCGCTTGATCAACATCGCGATCGTCAACCTCGCCGGCGTGCCCTCGATCGTGCACGCGTTGTTTGGCGTCGGCGCGTTCGTGCACTTCCTCCATTTCGGCAAGTCGATCCTCGCGGCGAGCTGCACGCTCGCGGTGATGACGCTGCCAGTCGTCATCGTCGCCACGCGCGAATCGCTGCAGGCCGTTCCGCAGCCGTTCCGCGAAGCGTGCTGGAGCCTCGGGGCCACTCGCTGGCAGACGATCTGGCGCGTCGTGCTGCCCAACTCCGGCAGCGGCATTCTCACGGGCGTGATCCTCTGCGTCTCGCGCGCCGTCGGCGAGACCGCGCCGATCATGTTCACGGGCGCAGTGCTCTACGCGCCGTTCAGCCCCGAAGGCGTCTTCGACCAGTCGATGGCGCTCTCGACGCACCTCTACAACGTCTCGACGCAGATCCCGAACGTGCCGCCCGGCCTGCCGTTCTCCGTAGCACTCACGCTGATCGGTGTCGTGCTGGCGATGAACGCGACGGCGATCACGTTCCGCATGCGGCTGCGCGGGAGGAAGAAGTGGTGACCCCAGGCGCACACTCCGCAGTCGAGTCGATGCTCGACGTGAAGGGGCTCACGGTCCGCTACGGCGCGCACACCGCGCTGCAGGACGTCACGCTGCAGGTCCGGCCCAACGAGATCTTCGGCATCATCGGCCCGGCCAACGCCGGCAAGACGAGCTTCCTGCGGGCGCTGAACCGCATGAGCGACTTCGTGTCGGGCATGCAGATCGAAGGTTCCGTGCACCTCGCCGGACGCGACATCGCGAACGTGCGCAACGTCTACGCGTTGCGCCGCCGCATCGGCGTCGTGTTCCCGCTGCCGGTCGGCCTGCCACTGTCGATCTACGACAACGTCGCGCTCGCGCCGCGCCTTCGCGGCGTGAAGTCGCGTGCCGAGCTCGACGAAATCGTCGAGCGCTGCCTGCGCCGCGCCGCATTGTGGGACGAGGTGAAGGACCGCCTGCGCAACCTCGGCTCACTGCTGAGCGGCGGCCAGCAGCAACGCCTCACCATCGCGCGCGCGCTGTCCCAAGACCCCGACCTGCTGCTGCTCGACGAGTTCTCGATCGCCGTCGACCCGGTGACGACGATGCGCATCGAAGAGGTGCTCAAGGAACTGCGCCAGGAGATGACGATCGTGCTCGTCACCAACCTCGTGCAGCAGGCGCGCCGCCTCGCGGACCGCACCGCGTTCTTCCTCGGCAGCCGCTGCGTGGAAATCGCGGACACCGAAGACCTGTTCACGGGCACGGTGAAGGACCAGCGCACACGCGACTACGTGGAGGGCCGTTATGGATAGCGCCGCATCGGCCGCGAGGCCTGCGACCGGGCTCGCCATCGAGGCCAGGGGCCTCAACCTCTGGTACGGCAAGTTCCAGGCATTGCGGGACGTCAACCTGCAGATCCGCCGCGGGATCGTGACTGCGCTGATCGGCCCTTCAGGCTGCGGCAAGTCGACGTTCTTGCGCTCGTGCAACCGCATCAACGAGCGCCTCGGCTACGTCTCGACGACGGGGACCATCCAAGTCCTCGGCCACGACATCTACGGCCCGGATGTCTCCCCCATCCAGGTGCGTCGACAGATCGGCATGGTGTTCCAGCGGCCCAACCCGCTGCCGCTGTCGATCCGCGACAACATCCTGTTCGGCATGCGCATCCACCGCGAGGAGGCGCTGCATCGCGCCGAAGCCGACGCGATCGTCGAGAAGTCGCTGCGCGAAGTGCTGCTCTGGGACCGCGTGAAGGACCGCCTTTCGAAGAAGGCGACCACGCTCTCGCTCGAAGAGCAGCAGAAGCTCTGCATCGCACGCTTGCTGCCGCTGCGGCCCGAGGTCTTGCTCATGGACGAGCCGTGCTCCGCGCTCGACCCCGAAGCAACGCGCGCCGTCGAGGACCTGATCTGGGACCTGCGCGGCAACTACTCGATCCTCATCGTCACGCACAACATGGCGCAAGCGCGCCGCGCGAGCGATGAGTGCGTGTTCATGCTGCTCGGCCGCGTCATCGAACACTCGCGCACCGAGGACATGTTCGTGACGCCGCAGAAGACCGAGACGGCGGACTACATCGAAGGCCGCTTCGGCTGACGGGAGCGGCTCGGACTCGCGCCGAGCTTCGCTCGAACCTGCCTGCCTCGATACCCGCCGACTGCCATCGGCGAATGGCTGCAACCTGCACGCGCGACGCAGCGACCCTTCGTTCAGGATCGCTGCGTTGCACCGCGAACTCGGCGTCGGCTGACGCCGAGTTGCTCGCTCACTGGATGAACAACATCTCGCGATACTTCGGCAGCGGCCACAGCGAGTCGTCTACCATCGTCTCCAACTGGTCCGCCGTCTCGCGCACCTTCGTCATGCTCGCGGCAACCTTGTCGCGGTAGACGCGCGCGTGCTCGGCAGGCGTGCCCGGATGCGACTCAGCGTGCTCAAACTGGGCGCTGAGATCGTCGATGCGCGTCACGAGTTGTTCGATCAGCGCGGACATGCCCGCCAAACGCTTCACCTGACCCGACACATCGACGCCGCATGACTTCGCCGCGGCGACGCTTTGCGCGACCGCGCCCTGATGCGCCTGCGCCGCAGGCAGCACCATCGTGCGCGCGATCGACAGGCAGCTTTGCCCCTCGATCGAGATCGCCTTGCAGTAGGCCTCGTATTGGATGTTCATGCGCGACTCGGCTTCCTTCGCCGTGAGCACGCCGAACTTCTCGAACATCGCGACGTTCTTCGGTGCGCAGAAGTTGCCGATCGCGTCGACCGCGTTGCGGAAGTTGGGCAGGCCGCGCTGCGCCGCCTCGGCATGCCACTCGGACGAGTAGCCGTTGCCGTTGAACAACACGCGCTTGTGCTTGCGCAGCGTGTCGATCACGACCTCGTTGATCGCGGCCTCGAGGCCCTTCTGGCCCTTCTGCGCCTCGATCTGCTCGACGAGGAACGCGAGCGACTCGGCGACGAT
>CAIYFF010000335.1 GCA_903925435.1 uncultured Planctomycetota bacterium
CCGGGTGTTGCTGATCGGCAGCTACCGCGGCAGCGAGACGCCGTTCTTGGGCATGTCGCCAGTGGTGGTCGCGGCGCGCGGAAGCGTCGATGCGCACGCGGCGGCGACGCTCTGCTTCCGCGGGAAGGACGCGCTGGGCCGGGGTTGCTTTGGCGTGGCGCGCAGTTCGATCGAGGGGCTGGCCTTCGGCGCCAACTTCGCCGACCCGCGGGTCCGTTGAGCTAACTGATGAACGGAATGTGCTTCGAATTGACAGGGGCTATCCCCCTGCCGTTCGGAGCAATTTCGCGCGGATCCGGCCGGCGTTTTCCGGCCGTTTTGCTGATGGCGAGACGGTTCTTGGGGGCTGCCTGAGCGCAGGCCACTCCGTTCATCAGTGGGGGCGGAGGCCGCGCAGGAGCGCGCCGTAGCCAGCGTAGAACGACACCACCGTCAGCGCCGCGACGCCAAGCCCCACCACATAGATCCCCACCGCGAGCCCCTTGCCGATCTGCGTCGCCCCGCGCTGCGCGGTGTCGCGGCGGCGCTGGGCAGCGCGACGGAGCGCGTCCTCCAACGTGCCCGTCTGCTCGCCGGTCGCGAGCATCGTCTGCGTCTCGGAGCAGACGGCGATCGCCTGCGCGAGGCTCTCGGCGATGGGGCGCCCTTGCTGCACGAGCGCGTCGGCGACCTGCAGCCGTTCGCGCACCGAGTGCACAGGGCATGCGGCGACCGCTTCTTGGTGCGCCTTCAGCAGCGGCACGCCGGATGCGTGGCACGCATGCAGCACGTCGAGGTAGGGGACTTCGCCGAGGTCGCGCAAGAACGCGCCAAACACGGGCACTCGCTGCAGTCGTCTGCCGCCGGTGCGAAGTTCGCCGATCACGAACGCGAGCACCGCGGCGATCGCCACGATCAGGAGGCCGACGACCCAAGGCAGCCAGGTGACGCCGATGCGCGCGGCGATCAGCGAGACGACGAACGCCACGCTGAGCAACGCGATGGGGTAGACGAAGCCCACGATCACGGGCCGCGCGAACTCCGCTCGCTGCTGACGCTGCGCGGCGAGGCGGCGCAAGGCCTCGGAGGGGCGGCCGGCCCGCCACGCGGCGCGCAAGACGATGTCGTCGGTGGGGTCGAGCGCTGCGCCGCGACGCTGCAGGGCGAGTGCGACCATGTCGTCGCCATCCTTGGGGTCGCCGCCAAACGTCGCAGCGGGCAGGCCGGCGTCCAGCGCCGAGGCTAGGTCCAAGAACGCGAGCGCTGCGCGTTCATCGCGCTTGGGTTGGAGTCGGAGCAGCATCCGGGTGCGGTTTGCGGTGCGGGGGTTTTCCGACGCGCGCCCGCCTGTGGTATTGCGTGCTGCATGACTTCGCAACCGCCGTCAGAGCCCAACGCAGCAATGCCCGCAGGTCCCGCCTCACCGGATTCGATCGAAGGCATCGGCGCGGTGGCGCTGCGACTGCTCGCCGGCACGGTGAGCCGCAAGACGCTGGATGCGCTGCAGCGCACGGTGTTGGCAAGCCCGGACGAGTATCCGTGGCGCGTCGTCAACCAAGTGGTGCTGGGCGAGGCGGTCGACGAGCAGGACCTCGCGCAAAAGGGCCTGCGCGCGCAGCGCGACTGGATCCTGCGCGGCGGTCGGGAAAACCCGGGGAAACCTCTGGGGCTTAAGGCGAAGACCTTCCTCGCGCGCCTCGTGGCGCAGGCGCTGTTCGGGCTGCTGTTCGCGGTCTTGCTGGTCGTGCTGCTCTGGGGATTGAAGGTGCGCTGGCCCGAATTCGACATCTACCGGCCGCTCGAATGGTTGCGCTCGACCTTCCCCAACCTTCTCCCCAAGTAGGGGAAAGATTTATCCCGAGGGTGTTGAAATCCCCGGCAACCGGGGCATGATCACCGTCCTGCCTCGGACGCGGCGCAGCTAGCCTGGTTGCGCAACGACCGAGTCGGGTGGGTAGCGGCGAAAGCCGTGACCTGCGAAACGCTCTCTGACCTTTCTGATCCATCTGACCAATGGGTCAGGTCGACGACCGAGGTTCGCTTCGGCCGCCGATTCAGCAGACACACGAAGGGTTGAGGCTGTGTGGTGGAGACTAGTATCCCCCTCCCTAACCGCCCTCTCCATTACGTAGCCTCACCCGCATTCACGGGCCTCAGTTCTGACCGGCTGAGGCCCGCCTTTTTTTCTAGTGCGCGGTTTCGGTAACGTGCCGGCGCACGAGAGTCGGCGACTTCCATGACCACACCAGGCTTCCGCAAGGGCCGGTCCGCAGGGGGCCGAAGCGGCTCCGCTCGCGACGGCGGGGACGGTTTCATCAGCAGCTCGATGTTCTCTCAGGCGCAGATCCTGCACCTGATGAAGACGGAGTTTGCGCGCGCGCGACGGCACGGCTTCCCGCTGGGCTGCGTGCTTCTTCAGGTCGACCGCATCGCACAGTTGGTCGATCTCTACGGAGCCGATCTGCGCGCCACGTTGCGCAACACTCTGGCGCAATTGGTGCGCGACAAGACGCGCGGCGCGGACTTGCTCGGCGTGGTGACCGAGGATCGCTACATGCTCGCCCTGCCGCACACGACGCTGGAGCAGGCGCGTGTCGTTGCAGAACGGCTCCACTCGCTGTTCCGCGAATACGAGGTCAAGGTCGATGGCCGTGCACTCGACCTGACGTTGAGCGTCGGCATCAGCGCCACGGGCCAGAGCGACGCGATGTTCTTCGACACGCTCGTCGGCCAGGCCGAGGCGGCGTTGGAATACGCGATGGACCAGGGCGGCAACCGCGTGGTGTCGTTCGGCGAGACGCAGTTGCTCGACAAGGGGCCAGAGCAGAAGCCCGAAGCGTGATGCGATGACGGGAACCTCGGGGATGCAGGTGCTGCTGGTCGAGGACGAGCCGACGATCGCAGTGACGCTGAAGGACGACCTCGAGGATGCCGGGCACTTGGTCACGCACGTGGCCGACGGGCAGCAAGCGATCGACCTGCTGGGCCAGCAGGTCTTCGACTGCGTGATCAGCGACATTCGGTTGCCGTCGGCCGACGGCCTCAAGGTGCTCGCCGCCGCCAAGCGCGCGCGACCCGACACCGAAGTGCTGATGATGACTGGCTACGCGACCGTCGAGCAGGCGGTCGAGGCCATGCGCCTCGGTGCCGACGACTACATCCAAAAGCCGTTCCTCAACGCGCACGTCGTCGACAGGCTCGCACGGATCGCGAGGGTCCGCGCATTGATCCACGAGAACCGCATCCTGCGCCAAGAACTCGACGGCGGTCGCGGCGGCCTGCCGGGCGTGATCGGCAAGAGCCGCGCGATGGAGACGGTGTTCAAGACCGTGCGCACGGTGGCGCAGAACGACGCCTCGGTGCTGATCGAAGGCGAGAGCGGCACCGGCAAGGAGCGCATCGCGCGCGCGACGCACCTGCTGTCGCCACGCAAGGACAAGCCGTTCGTGGCGCTGTCGTGCGGCGCGCTGCCGGACACGCTGCTGGAGACGGAGCTGTTTGGCCACGAGAAGGGCGCATTCACCGACGCGCAGAAGCTGCGGCGCGGGCGCTTCGAAGTCGCGAACGGCGGCACGATCTTCCTCGACGACATCGACGACATGCCGTTGTCGGTGCAGGTGAAGCTGCTGCGCGTGCTGCAGGAACGCGAGTTTGAACGCGTCGGCGGCGAGCAGCTGGTCAAGGTCGACATCCGCGTGGTGTCCGCGACCAAGGTGCCACTGATGGACCTCGTGCGGCAGCAGCGCTTCCGTGAGGACTTGTTCTACCGGCTCAACGTCGTGCCCGTTCGCCTGCCGCCGCTGCGCGAGCGCGAAGGCGATGTCGCGCTGCTTGCGCAGCACTTCGTCGAGAAGCTGGGCGCGGGTCGGCAGTACACGATCAAGACCGACGTGCTCGAGGCGATGTGCGGTTACAGCTGGCCCGGCAACGTGCGCGAGTTGGAGAACCACTGCGCGCAAGCGATCGCGATGGCGGGCGGCGCAACGGTGTTGAAGCGCGAGCACTTGCTGCCGGTCGACAAGTCGCGCCGCGCGGCGTTGGAGCCGCCGGTGCAGTTGCAGTCGCTGCGCGAGATCATGGTCAACGCCGAACGCGAGCACCTGAAGAACGTGCTGAAGGCCGTCGGCGGTCATCGCACGAAGGCGGCGTCGGTGCTCGGCATCAGCCGCAAGGTGCTGTGGGAGAAGCTGCGCGACTACGGCATCGAATGAGCGCACCCGCTCTTCGCCGCGCCGCGATGGCGTGCATGGTTCCGTTGCTGTTCGCGTCGTTCGCGCGCGCACAGGACGAAGCGGCGGCGATCCAGGCTCCCGCTGCTGCCCCGGCTGCTCTCCAGTCGCCGTCGCAGTCCCAGTCGCAGCCAGCAGCGCCGCGGTTCTCGCTGGTGCTGTGGACTCCGCTCGAACGCGCGAGCGACGAAGCGCGCCTCGCAGCGGTGCGCGCAGCCGGCTTCGACGCGATCAACCTCGGCCCCACGGGCGACCCGGCGCCGCTGCGCAAGCAGGGGCTTGGCTTCTATCTCGACCAACCGATCGGCAAGGGCTTCTTGGAGTTGCGCGACGCGGAATGGAAGCCGATCGCGGAGGCCTACGAGGCAACGCGCGACGCGAGCCAGCTCGCGCGGCCTGCGTGCTTGCGCGACGAGGAGTTGCTGGCGCAACTCGGCGCGCGCGCTGCGACCAACGTCTCACGGCTTGCTGGCGATGGGCTTCGTTTCGTTGCGCTCGCCGACGAGGCATCGAGCACGCGGCACAACAACCCGCTCGACGTGTGTCGCTGCAGCCGTTGCCTCGACGCGTTCCGCGCGTTTGCAAAGGCGCGCTACGCGACGATCGAAGCGATCAACGACGCGTGGGGGACGCAGTTCGCAGGCTTCGACGCCGTCGAGCCGCTGACCACGGACCAAGTGCGTCGGCGCGAACTCGGCGGCGTGCTGCTGCCGGGCAACCTCACGCCGTTCTCCGATTGGCTCACGTTTGTCGATGAGGGCTTTGCCGCGGCCGTGCAACGCTTGCGAACGCAGGCTGCTGACGCAGCGAAGGGCGCGCCGGTGGGGCTGACGGGCGTGCAGGCGCCGCTCGCGTTTGGCGGCCACGACTACTTCCGGTTGCTGAAGGGCTCGACGCTCGTCGAGGCCTATGACCTCGGCGGCGCCGTCGACCTCGCGCGCAGCGCCGCAAAGAATGCCAAGCGATGGTCGACGCTGCAGTTGCCGACCGAGAGCGATGCGTCGACTGCGGACCTCTTGGTCGCGCGTCTGGTCGAGGCGGCGATGCGCGGCGATTCGGGCACGGTCGCATGGAACGACGACCGCGTGCTCGCGGCCGATGGATCGCTGACTCCGGTCGGCAGCGCGATGCGATTGGCCGTGCAGAGCGCGCGGCCCGTGCTCGATGCGTGCGCAGGCGCCGCGGTGAAGGCGCATTCGGTGTGGATCTGCGAGTCGCAGGCCTCGGTGCGCGCGTGGTGGATGATCGACTCCGAGCAAGACGGGCTCACGTGGGTGCGCCGCTTGTCCTCGCACGAGATCACGCATTCGACCAGCGCCGCCGCGCGCCGCGGTTGGATCAAGCTGTTGTCCGACCTCGGCGTCACGCCGCAGTTCGTCAGCGAAGACGAACTGCCGACGCGATTGCTGCAGGAGCGGCCCGCGCTGCTCGTGCTCCCTGCCACGATCGCGTTGTCGGATCGCGCGTGTCGCTCGATCGCCGCGTTCGTGCAGCAAGGCGGCGCGCTGCTCGCCGACCACACGCCAGCGCTCTACGACGAACGGTTGCGACTGCGTGCGAGCGGCGGCCTCGACGACGTGTTTGGCATCCAGCAGCGGAGCTTCCGGATCGCCGACCTCTCGGTGCGCGAGGGCCGCATGAAGTCCGGCGAGTTCGGCGCGGTCGATCGCTCTCTGGTCGCCAAGGTCGCGGAGCGCAGCGGCTCTGCGGTGGTGTTCATCGAGCAGCGGCACAAGAAGGGGCGCGCCGTGTGCCTCAACTTGCCGGTCTGCGTCTACGCCGGCGTGCGCCTTGATCCCGCGTCGTTCGTCATCGCACAAGACTTGCGCAAACGCGTGCGTCAGGCGTTCCAGGCGGTTTCGTTCGGCCCTTCCGTCGAGGTGCGCGGCGAAGGTCTGCCAACCTGCATCCAACGCACGTGGCTCGATCTGGTCGATGGTCGTCGCGTGCTCGGGGTGCGTGTCGATGCGCTCGATGCGCCATCTGTGCTGCGGCAGATCGCGACCGGTGGGCCAAAGCGAGTGCGGTTGCTGTTTCCGCAGCCGGTGCGCGTGCTGTCGATGAGCGGGCAAGAGATCGGTGCCGGCGCCGAAGTCGAAGCGTCGCTCGACGCATGGTCGGGGTTGTTCGTCGAGGTCAAGCGTTGAGCCTTCGCGTCGAAGCGACCGGAGTCACCGTGTTGGGCACCGAAGTGTTCGACGTCGACTGTGGCGAGCGCGAGACGTTCTTGCTGTCGGATCTCCATGTGCCGCACGGCGGCTCGCCGGTGGTGCAGTGGCTCGCGGACCTGCTCGAACGCGCTCGGCGCGCGCGTGGCCGCGTGCTCGTGCTCGGCGATTTGTTCGACTCGTATGTCACGCCGCGTCAACTTCGCGGTGGCGTGTGCAAGGACGTCGCGTCGATGTTCGCCGACGCATCGCGCGGCGGCGCCGCGATCGCGCTGCTGCACGGCAACCGCGACTTCCTGCTCGGCCGCGAATGGGAAGATGCGACGGGCTGCGCCGTGGTCCGCGGCGGGATGCGCACGCAGCTCGCGGGCATGCGGGCGCTCATGCTGCACGGCGATGAGTTGTGCGTTCGGGACCTGCCCTACCAGCGCGCAAAGCGTTGGTTGCGCACCCCGTTCGTGCGCGCGCTGGCGCGGTCGTTGCCGCTCTCGTTCGCCGAGTCGCTGGCGCAGCGGGCGCGCCAGAAGAGCAAGATGGTGATCCAGTCTGGCGACCAGAGCCGGTTTTTGCCGACGCGCGACGCGATTGCCGCTGGGCTGCGAGCCGACGTCGACCTGGTCGTGTTCGGGCACATCCATCGGCGATCGCAGGGAACCCTCGGAGCCGGCGGCTACCGGGTGCTGCCCGCGTTCGACGAAGGGGGGGTGTCGCTGCACGCGGCGGACGCGCTGCGGTTCGTCGACCGGCACGGAGCGCCGGTCGCAGAGCCCGCACCGGTGTTGCCGGGGCTGGCCGAGTGACCGAAGTCGCTGGCGGTCGCCGTCAGTCGCCTGCGGTCTACGCCGGGGCCGGCTGTTCCCGGCGGCCCATTCTCAGCCAGGCCGTTGGATCTGGGGTGGGGCGGTTGCGGTTGCGGCGGTCCGATGGGTATCCTCCGCGCCCCTTTCTGCGGACCCATCAGGCCAGCCGGAAGCCGATCTTTCTCAATCCGTGCTGACTTGAGTATGACTCTTTGCCCGCAATCCGCCGTACTGCCATTGCCAACCCGTTGAGCGTTTCTGGTCGAGATCCCATGCCCGTTCCGACTGAGGTCGTCGCCATCGACGGCCCGTCGGGCGCGGGCAAGAGCACCATCGCGAAGGCGGTGGCGCAACGGCTCGGCTTCCGTCACCTCGACACCGGTGCGATGTATCGTGCGGTGACTCTGCGGTTCCTCGACGAGGGCTGCGCGCCGGATCCGACGGGCAGCGACTCGGCGAGTTTGTCGCCGCGCATGCAGGTGGCGCTCGCAGGAATGCAGCTCGAACTGTTGCCGCAAGGCCGCGTTCGGCTCGATGGACGCGATGTGACCGAGGCCCTGCGCACGCAGGACGTCGAATCCCGCGTGTCCGCGGTCGCTGCGCTGTCGTTCGTGCGAGCGGCGATGACGCGGTTGCAGCGCGAAGTTGCGGCTGCGTCGCCGATCGTTGCGGAAGGCCGCGACATGACGACGGTGGTGTTCCCGAAGGCGCAGTGGAAGGTGTTCCTCACCGCGTCTGCCGAGGAGCGCGCGCGGCGTCGTTGCGAGGACTTCAAAGCCCGCGGCCGCGAGGTCGCGTTCGACACCGTGCTCGCGGAGATCCAAAAGCGCGACCTGTTCGATTCTTCGCGCGAGGATGCGCCGCTGCGTCACGACGCATCGGCGATGCTCGTGGACTCGACGTCGATGACGACCGAGCAGGTCGTGCAGCGAATCCTCGACCTCGTTCGCGGGGCGCAGCAGGCGTCGCGAGCATGAAGCGAGGCGCTGAAACCGTCGCCACAGGGCCTACGCCTGCGGGCTACAACGGAGCCGTCTACGGCTTCAGCAAGTGGCTCTTGCGTGTGTGGGCTCGCGTGTGGCTGCGGCTCTCGATCCAAGGCGTGCGCAACACGCCCGCGAACGGGCCATTGCTGCTCGTGGGCAA
>CAIYFF010000336.1 GCA_903925435.1 uncultured Planctomycetota bacterium
CCAGCGCCTGCGGTGTCGCGCCGAACGAGTAGGTGCGTAGAGCATGGACCGCGGTGGGGTTCGTCGGTTGCGCCGACGGACGCTTGCGGCCGTCGATGGAACGGGTGGCGGAGAAGACTTCGACGGGTTCGGCTGGCTTCTCCGGTTTAGCGGGAACCGGCTCAGGCTCAGGTACGGGCTTGGGTTCTGGTGCCGGAGTGGGTTCCTGAGTCTTGGTTTGGACAGGCGTGGGTTTCTGGTTCGTGCGCTTTGGGCCTTCACAGGCAAGCGCGAGCAATGGCAGGAGGAACAGGAGAGGCAGGTGGCGGATGTTCATGCGATTCAGAAGAAGAAGGAGAAGCTGATTTGGAACCCTTCGAGTTGGCCGACCATCGCCATGGCTTCGAGAGCCCAGCGCGACGAGTCGCCAACGCATTGGCTCCAATGCGCGCCTACGAAGCCGTATGCGAGGGCTGCGTCGAACTCGCGCGTGGAGCCGTCGGCGAATTGGTGGAAGCCGTCGAGGTATCGGAAGCCGATGCCGCCTGAAGGGGCGAGCGCGTATGCAGAGTCGGCGGCAGGCAGGTAACTCGCCGCCAGCGTGAGGTCGCCCTGGAACCACTCCAGGTCCGTGTCCGCCCTCGTGAGAAGAAGTGGCAGCGGCAGTGAGACTTCGCATTGGCCGTAGCCAATGCCGAGCCGCGGCTGCAGGGCGAAGCCGTCCGAAGGCAGCCAATTCGTGGAAGCGCCTGCTGCGGCGAAGAACGAACTGCCGCTCTCGTCGCCGAGTTCGTCGTCGACCGTGACGCGCGGAGATGCGAGCTCGGCATCGAAGCTCCATGTCTCTCCGCAGTTTGCGTAGCGGATGCCCGTGAACTGCATCGTCGCCGGCGCGTCGGCATCGGTGTCGAACTCGACGGACTCATGGAACAGCGACAGACCCGTTGCGTCCTGTTGGCCGTTCATTGGGCCATTCAGCGACCGCCATCGCGGCGACGGCGGCACAGGTTCTTCCGTGTCGGCTTGCGGTCCCTGTGCTGGCTCTTGTTCCGCCGGGTCTGCGCTGGTGGATGCGGCATCCTGCTCCGCTGTCAAATCCTCGGATGTCTGTGCCTCGACCGAATGGAAGGCGCACGCAGGCAAAGCGAGTGCCAGCAGTGAGGCCCAATACTGGTGCTTCGACCATTGGATTGCCATCCGAGTCACTTCTCCACCTCCGTGACCAGGCTTGCCGCCTCGAGCATGGACTCGAGCTGCAGAAGGCTCCGATCTTGGTTCGAAGCAGCGGGCATCGGCCGCGTAACCGTCGGGCAAGCGCGGAGGATCCTCTGGATGGACAAGCAAGACACCGCCTCGAACTCGCGTTGGCCTTCCGTGCCCGAGAAGATGGATGCAGAAGCTGCTCCCACGACATTCCCGCGGCGATCCACGATCGCGGCGCCAGGAAGCGGCAACCCTTGCTCCGTCGCAATGCGAACAGTGCCCTTCGCTTCGTCGTGCGCGAGGATCGAGCCTTCTGCGAGTGCACCGCTTCGATCGAGGAAGTAGATCGATGTGGGCGACGCAGGGACACCCGTTGCGAGAGTGAGGAACGACGTCTTTCCCACGGCCTTGCGCACGGAGGGCAGCCCCTTGCTCGCGGGCATGACCTCTTCGAGCGGAGCATCCGCGGCAGCGCTGTGGGATGCGGGCCATAGGCCGAAGCCCGTGGCTGTGACAAAGAAGCCGACGTATGGCCCCGATTCTGTGACCGGGCCCTGCTCCTTGGTGTTGGGCTCGGCAGGTTCGGCAGTCGGCTTGGCCTGTGTCGAGGCCACTGGTTCCGAAATCGCTATTGGCGCTGGCTGGCGTGAGTCTGCTGGCTGGGTTGGCAGTGGCGTGATGATCGGCGTCGTGACGGCCGCAGACGAAACCGCAGGTGGGAGTCGGATTGCCCCGGGAGACACCCAACGCGTGCAGTTGCCACCGGCCGCGTCGATGAGGATCCCGAGCAGGCCGGGGAAGAGCACGTTGATCAGCACTGGCCCGTTCAGGGTCGTCGTCAGATGCGTGTCGACCGGCGGGTGGTCAGGGTGTCGAAGCGACAGGTTGCCCCTTGCCCGGCGGGACACCGCAATGTTGGTCGGGGTCTGCCCCACGGTCAGTCCGTCGAGGAGCACCTCGGCACCGGGTGGGTCGGTCTGGATCAGGATCGTGTCTGGCCCAGGTGCGAACATCGTTGCGCAAGCCCCGAGGCTGAGCGCGGCAAGCGCGGCGACGCCTTGCTGTGCCACGGCGCGTGTCCGGATGCGGTTGCTCTGTGGGCGAGGGACGCTGGCGAGGAGGGCGGTTGGCGGTCGGGTCATGTGCGGTATCGCTTGCTTCACCTGCAGGAAGACGCCGCCTCGCCCTTCGTGACAGGAATGTGGTGCAATCCGCGATGGGCATTCGTGGAAGTGCACGGCGCGGCGCATCCGGCCCCTAACCTGTGGCGAACACGCGCGACCTTGGGCGACCGCCTCCAATGAAGACCTTCCTCCGCCATCTCGCCGCGCATCGCCCCGCCGCCGGCAAGCGCCGTTGGGTCTTCGTCCCCTACGACCAACTCACGGATCGAGTCGGTCCGCTCTCGCGCATCGCGCCGCGCGAACTCGGCATCGTCGTCGTCGAGTCGGGGCACAAGGCTGCGCGTCGTCCGTACCACAAGCACAAGCTCGCGTTCGTGCTCGCCAATCTGCGCCACTTCTGCCTCGAGCAAGCAGCGCGTGGCGTCGCGGTGCGCCATGTCGTCACGGATGCGGACTACGAGACGGCGCTGCGAGACGTTGCGCGCGAATTGGGACCGATGCTCTGCATGAGGCCCGCGGAGCGTGAGCTGCGCGAGGAGCTGTCGACTCTGGTGCGAGACGGAGTGATCGAACTAGTCGATCACGAGGGCTGGATCACAACGCGCGCGCAGTTTGATGCGAGCCACGAAGACGGGGCGCCATACCGCATGGATCGCTTCTACCGGCACGTGCGCAAGGCGACGGGCGTGCTGATGGATGGCGGCAAGTTCGCGGGCGGCAAGCTCAGCTTCGACGCCGAGAACCGCAAGCGATGGAATGGCGATCCAACGGCGCCGAGCGTGCCCACGTTTGTGCGCGATGAAGTGACCGATGAAGTCGTGCAACTCGTGCAGCGCAAGTTTGCGGACCATCCGGGCACGATCGACTTGGAGCATCTGCCCGCGACGAAGGCGCACGCGGACGCAATGTGGCAATGGGCAAAGCGCGAGTGCCTGCCGCACTTCGGTCCATACCAGGACGCGATGTCGACGCAGTCGGAGTCGCTGTTCCATTCGCGCTTGTCGCCGTTGCTCAACGTGTTGCGCGTTCTGCCCAAGGACGTCGTCGACGATGCGTGCGCGATGGAGTTGCCGATCGCGAGCAAGGAGGGCTTCGTTCGCCAGGTGCTTGGTTGGCGCGAATACGTGCGACACGTGCACGAGGCGACCGATGGGTTTCGCTCCGTCACCAAGGGCCGCGATGCGCGCGGCGCTGCGGCGCCGTCGTTCTTGGGCGCAAAGCGCGCGTTGCCGCCTGCGTGGTGGGGGCAAGCCACCGGCATGCGCTGCTTGGATTCGTGCGTCTCGCAGGTGTGGCAGACGGGCTACGGCCACCACATCAGCCGCCTCATGGTGCTCGCCAACCTTGCGACGTTGCTCGACGTGAGCCCGCGCGAACTGACCGACTGGTTCTGGTGCGCCTACGCCGATGCGTACGACTGGGTCGTCGAGCCCAACGTGCTCGGCATGGGCACGTTCGCCGTCGGCGACCTGATGACCACCAAGCCCTACGTCGCCGGCGCCGCCTACATCGACGGCATGAGCGACTTCTGCAAGAGTTGCGCGTTCGACCCCAAGAAGGACTGCCCCGTGCGGTCGCTCTATTGGGCTTGGATGGCGCGCCACGAGGAGCGGTTGCGCGACAATCCGCGCATGTCGATCCCGCTGCAGGCGCTCAAGAAGCGAGCCGCGGAGTTGCGTTCGGAGGATGCGAACGTGTTCGCGCGCGTGACGGAGGCGTTGGCGCGCGGCGCCGCGTTGGGCGATGAGTCAGAAGGAAAACGCGGCCGAGGTGGTGCGAAGACGCGCAGGAAGTAGAGTGCGCGCCCCGCGGGCGATTAGCTCAGTTGGTTAGAGCGCCTCCCTTACAAGGAGGATGTCGGGGGTTCGAGTCCCTCATCGCCTACCAGTTCGCGCCAGCGGCCGACGGTCCGCAAGAGCCTCATGACCAACGACGCGCCCGGCAAGATCCACCGCTCAGGTTCCGCGAACTGGAGCATCTCCTCCGATGTCCTCGACTACGCGAAGTCGCTGATCCCACCCAACGGCCGCACGTTGGAGACGGGCTCTGGCCATTCGACGATCTTCTTCGCCCAGCAGGGCTATCGGCACACGGCCATCACGCCGAGCCAGGACGAGGTCGATCGCATCAAGGCCTATTGCGCGAGCAACGGCATCGACATGGGGCGAGTCGACTTCATGGTGGAGCCTTCGGAGACCGCGATGCCGCGCTTCGAAGATGCGATCGACTTCTTCCTGATCGACGGTGGCCACGGGTTTCCGGTCCCGCAGATCGATTGGTACTACGGCTCCAAGCGTCTCAAGGTCGGCGGCGTCATCGGCATCGATGACATCCACACGTGGACCGGCAAGATCCTCGTCGACTTCCTGAAGCGCGATCCGAGCTGGACGCAGCTCGAGACGATCGACCTGAAGACCGCGTTCTTCCGCCTGAACAAGCCGTTCGTCTACCAGGAGTGGGACGAGCAGCCCTTCGTGCGCCGGAAGTCGAAGCAGATCATCTTCGGCCGCAAGGTCCGGCGCTTTGGTCGGCGTTTGGTGCGAGGGCAGTGGGGCGGGTTGGTGCGCTCGTTCTTGCGCAGCAGGAAGTGACGTCGTGCGCGGCAGGCGGACGATCGAGGCGAGGCCTCAGGTCCGCAGCAGCCAGAGGCTAGTCCCAACCCCTGGGCACTCGGGCAGCATCCTCATGCATCGCAGCGGATCGAGTTCGGCGAGATAGGCCGGGTGCAACTCGATCCGGAACGCGGGGTTGAACATGAGGAACGCGCGCAGCAGGTAGGACTCGTTCCATGCCCATCCCGCGTCGACCCATGCGCGCGGATACTCGAAGTCGGGCGGGATGTCGTGCACGTGCACGTAAACGCCACGAGGCAATCGCGGCACGACTTCGAAGAACAGCCAGTTGACGTCGCTGCCGATCTTCGAGACGTGGCTCGAGTCGATGAACAGCACGTCGCCTGCCTCGAGCTGTTCGAACCGAGCTAGCGGCACATCCTGCACTCGCTGCTGGAGATACTCGCAACGCCGACGGTCGGACTCGCGGAGCAACGCGTCGACGCGGTTGGAGTCTGGGTCGATGAAGAGCGTCTCCGTCTGGATCTCTGGATGGCGATCGAGGGTGTCGAGCAGCACGGCGGAGGAGAAGCCAGAGCCGATTTCGATCCAGCGGCGCGGGCGGAGCCGACGCACCATCGCGTAGAGCGCGAACGCGTCCGCATACTGGAACACGCGGTTGTCCCAGTGGTAGCGCTGGCCGGGTTCCGCATGGCGTGCGAATCGCACGTCGGGCGCGAACTTGGCCAACTCATCGAGCAAGGCCCACTGCTGCGCTTCCCGGCGATCGATGCCGGGGAGTTCGCGATCCTTCGCACCGAAGATGGCCTCTTGGTCGCGTCGCACCTCTTCTGGGTCGGGAATCGGCGAGTGGAAGTGGCCAGGCGGATAGGGGCCGAGCTTTGCCTGCAACGCATCAAGGCGAGCGCGGAGGCTGTCGTTCTCAGCGCGGAGGCGCAGCAGTTCGGATGGATCCACGGGCCTCACGTTACTCGCGCTGCTGCCGTGTGTCGTCGTCGCAAGAACTCGCCGGGCAGGTCGCGGATGCCGGCGGCGCCAGTGTGCCTCATGCTTCGGCTGCGCCCCGGCTCCTGGTCCAGCCCCTCGCCGCTTCACTTCTCTGCGATCAGCATCACCAGTTTGGTCGTCGGCTTGCTGGCATCGCAAGTGGCGTCGACGGACTTGGTGGTGCGGCCTTCGGAGCGAACCTCGATTCGGACCCGGCCTTCAGGGAGTCGGAATTCGGCTCCGGCTGCCGAGTTCGACGGCGAGGAGATGGTGACTCCGTCGGCCATGCGCGAATCCGACGAGTAGCCTGTGCGAGGCAGATTCGTCGCGGGATCCGTGCCGGCTGCCAGCGAGATGCGACTCGTGGCGAGTGTCC
>CAIYFF010000337.1 GCA_903925435.1 uncultured Planctomycetota bacterium
CTCGCTGACGTTGCAGCGTTGCGCGAGCACGTCGGCGTAGTTGACGACGCGTTCGGCGTGGCCGCTCGTCGTTGGGTCCTTTGCCTCAATCGCGCGCGGGAGCACAGAGGCGAGCACTTTGTTCTGCGCCTCCAGCTCCTCGTTGCGCGAGCGGAGGCTGTGGTCCTTGATCGTGCGTCGGCAGGTGCTGACGAGCAGCGCTGGGTCGATCGGCTTGGCGACGATCTCGGCGACTCGGCTCTTCAGCGCCTCAGCCGCGCCCGTGAACGTCGGCCTTCCGGTCAACAGGATCACGGGCACCCGCGGCGTGCGCCGGCTCGCCTTTTCGGCGAGGCAGTAGGCCAGGTCGGATCCGAGGTAGAGGTCGGATAGCACAAGTTCGAACGCGCCCTGGTCCAGCGTCGCCATCCCTTCGGCGAGGCTGCCCCTCGGGAAGACGTCGTAGCCTGCGCGTTGCAGCGTTACGGCGAGGAATGCGAGCACGGACGGCTCGTCGTCGACGATGAGAACTCGCGGACGGAACCCCGAGAACGGACGGGTGCGGTCGCGATCGAGCTCGTCTGTGTGCGGGGCCGATGGGTGGATTCGTTGCATGGGAGACTCCACGGACGGCGCAACGAAACCGCGATGCGGTGGACGCGGCCAGAACTTTCCCCGGAGATTCCACAGCCTATTTCCCCATGCACTGCGCAGATTTAGGTCGCAATTCTTGACTGTATTCCACAGGCTCGTTCAAGGCTCCTTCGCGCACTCTTCCTAGCGCAGTAAGCCGCTCTGCCGCATGACTTTGTTGCATCGCACCGTCAGCCCTGCCGAACGCGGCCTTCGTCTCGACCAGTTCTTGGCCCGTCAACCCGAGGTTGGTTCGCGTTCGCGCGCCAAGGACCTGCTCGACCAGGGCAAGGTCGCGGTGCCGGGGCAGAAGTTGCGGCCCGGGCTCGAGCTCGACGTCGGCATGGCGGTGGAGTTCGACCCGAGCTCGCTGCCGTCGCTCGACCGACTGTCTGGCGGTGGGGCCGTGCCGCCGCCCGTGCTCAGCGTGCTCTACGCCGACGATGCGATCGTCGTGGTCGACAAGCCCGCTGGGCTCATGAGCCACCCGCCGGAGGGGCGGTCGTTCGCGGGCCACTCGGTTGCCAGCGCCGCTGTGGCGCAGTTTGGCCCGATGCCGAGCCTCGCCGGCGAGGATCGTCCGGGCGTCGTCCATCGGCTCGATCGCGACACGTCGGGCGTGATGTTGCTCGCGCGCACCGAGGCGGCGTTTTGCTCGCTGCGCGACCAGTGGCAGCAACGCGAGGTCGAGAAGGAATACCGCTGCATCAGCTTCGGCGTGGCTCGCTTTGACACCGACTGGATCGAGCGCGAGATCGCGACCGATCCGCGTCGCCCCGAGCGCATGCAGGTCGTCGAGCAAGGCGGCCGCGAGGCGTCGACTTACTACGAGGTCGTGGATCGCTTCGGCGGGTTCACGCACTTCCGCTGCATGCCCAAGACCGGGCGCACGCATCAGATCCGCGTGCACATGATGTCGATCGGCCACTCGCTCGTTGGCGACCGCGTCTACAAGAGTCGGCGCGCGCAGCAGGAGACGTGGCCAGACGCGGCGCCCAAGATCGAGCGCCAGGCGCTGCACGCCATCCGGTTGCGCATCGCGCATCCGTCGACGGGCGAGACGATGGAGTTCCGCGCGCCGATGCCGAGTGACATGCAGGTTGCGCTCGATTGGCTCGCGAAGAACAAGAAGCCGAAGTGACGGCGCGCGGCCGTTGCCAAATGGCGCGTGCGACGGTCCGCTCTCAGGCCGGATGAGTTCTCACCGCTCGCTCTGGGCTGCGTTTGTGTCGACGCTGGTCGGCGCCAATCTCCTCGCGCAATTGCCGCCTGGACCTGCGCCCTCGGGCGCGTCGGACAGCAGCGACGCAGTTCCGGCAGCGGGCAGTCCCGCAGAAGCTCGTTGGAAGCTCGGGCGCGAGACGCTGCAGAAGGGCGATCGGGAAGGCGCGATCGTGCACCTGCTTGCCGCGCTGGAGTTCCAGCCGTCGTCGCCGCCGATCTTGCTCGACCTCGCGCGCGCTGCCGACGGCGCCGATGCGCGTGCCTATTGGCTGTTGCGCTGGGCGCAAGCGGCGACGGACAGCAAGGGCAAATGCGAACTCGATGCCGCCGACAAGAAGGCGATCTCCGCTGCGGAGTTGTCATCGATGCAGAAGCTCGCGGCCTCGCGCGCGCAAGCGGCAGCGGAGTTGGGCAAGGCGCTGGATCGCTACAAGGGTGGCAAGGGCGCAGCCGCGCTCGGCAACGGCGCGGCCGCGCGATGGATCGCCGCGATGTTCTGCGAGATGTGCGCGTCGTCGCCGCAATTGACGCGCACGCACGGCGCTGCGATGCAGTCGCAACTTGCCACGTATGCGTCCGATGTCGACGCGGTCTGCAAGGCGCTCGTGCAACTCGCCGAGGGGCGCATGGGCAGCGCGTCTGCTGCGCCGACGGGCGCGGATCCAGCTGCAGCTGCATTGCACAAGGCGGAGATGCAGTTGCGCGCCGCGCGCATTCTCGCAGGGCTCGCGCGGCAAGCGGGCTACGGCAAAGACCTGCTCGGCGAAGCGCCGCCGGACCTCGCGGCCTACGCGCAAGCTGCCAACGCAGCGCAGCAAGCCGTGAAGGCGCAGTTGCCCGCGCCGCGCGTATGGACGATCGAAGAGCTGCAGCAGCTCGACCAGAAGGGGCGCGACGAGTTCACGCTCGCGCATCGTTCGTGGGCCAATCCCGGCGTCGCGATGAGCGCTACGGGCAAGTATCGCGTCGAGACGACGTGCGGCGCCGAGACGTTGCTCGGCACGGCGCTGCAAGTCGAACAACACCACACGCGCCTTGTCTCGCACTACGAGAAGGACCCGTTCGAAGGGCGCATGGGCACGGTGCTCATCGTCCCGGAAGTGAGCGACATGGAGACCGAGGGCATGCCGTTCTGGTGGGCCGGCGGCTTCCAAGGCGGCGATCGCACGGTGATCCGATTTGCGTGGGGCAACATGCCGTCGCTCGGTCGCACGCTGACGCACGAGCTCGCGCATCGGTTTGACGGCGTGCTGCGGCCGTTCTTGCGGCCGTGGTATGGCGAAGGCCACGCGAGCTGGGCTGGCGGGCACTACGGCAAGATGGCCGAGACGCAGTTCCACGACGACCATCTCGACCTCGGCGCATGCATCAGCACGCGCAATGCGGGCTACGGCGGCGACGAGAAGCTGAAGCAGTTGCTGTCGGGTGAGATCGACGAGTACCGCGACAACTACTTCGCGGGCTATGCCCTCTATGCGTTCTTGCGCGGCTATCCGCCGGACCAGCCGCCCAAGTATCGCGCTGCGCTCGATACGCTGGAGAAGACGGCGCGCGCAGGCCAGAAGGACCCGGTCGGCCACTTCACGAAGACCGTGTGCGACGGCAAGGATGGTCGCGCCGTGGACTTCGCCGCATTCTGCGTCGAGTGGCGTGAGTTCTTGGACGGCATCGCCAAGCATCTCGATCCTGAGAATCGCAGCGGCGAGCCGCAGTGGGTTGCGCGCTACGGACCGTTGCCACCAGGCGAGTCGGGGCCGCTCGTGCTCGACGAGAACACGTGGTCATGGGCGCGCGCGCGCGCCGAGCCATACTTTGGCCAAGGCCACGCGGGCGCTGCGGGCGACTTGCTCGCCGAGGCAGGCTATGCGCAGGCTGCCGTTGCGGCGTGGTCGTGGTCCTTTGCGTGCGAAGGCTGGCATGCTGCGCGCGCCAATGCGGCGGCTGATGCGCTGCAGTCGATGTCGCGAAGCGAGCAGTCGTTTGCGATGCGGCAATTGGGGCATGCGCGCTTTCCAGCGCGCGTAGCCGCGTGGCCCAGTGGTCCGTCGATCGCGATGGTGCAGAAGTTGCCCAAGACGAAGGCGCACCTCGACACGTTGCTTGCAGCGGCGACGCAATGCGGCGATGCGCAGCCGATCGCGCGCGCGTTGTTGCTCGCGGAGCACGAACGTCTCGCTGCGCTGTGCGCGCTGCCGCCGGATGCCAAGGCCACCGCCGCGTTGCCGCCACCGCCGCCGCCGCGATCGCTGCTCGGCGCAGGCTTCGTCGACGATCGGCATGTCGACTACGACAAGAACCGCCACGTAGGGCTGTGGTATGCGACGCAAGACGGCGACCTCCACGTGGGTCGCGAGAAGCCTGCGCAAGCAACCGGCGGTCCCGAGCGCAACTCGCCATCGCGCAACGTGTTTGTGCGCAGCGCCGAGTGGATTGCTCCCGGCGAGCATGTGGTGCGGATGAAGGTCCACTTGACCACCGCGTATGTCGACGGCGCGATCGTGGTGGGGCACTGGCGCAGAGACCGCGGCATCCGCATCGGCTTCTCGGCTGGCGACCCCGAGTTCGCGTCGGGTCGCAAGCAGACGCGCGCCGAAGCCGATCGCGTGCACGTGCACCTCGACGGCAAGTGGGAGCGCGACGGGCAACTGCCGCGAACGGGCGCTGCGACCACGGTGGAGTTCGGCGGGCCGCGGCCGTCGTTCGAGATCGTGCTCCGCGTGCGCGGACCGTCGCTGAGCGTCGCGATCGAAGGCCAGGACCAGTTCCGCTACACGACGCACGATGGCGCGCCGATCGAGGGCTACCTCGGATTCGCGGCGAGCCGCGGCGCATACCGAGTGCAGTTGCCGACCGTGCAGCGCATGGATGTGGCGCTGCCTGGCCAAGCGATCGCCGCCGCGGCTGCGACTGGGCTCGACATCGGCTCGCAGCCAACTGCGTCCGTCGAAGACCTCGTCGGCTTGCCTGTTCGCGGCATCCCGCTGTCGCCCGTCGGCACGCTGGTGCTGTGGCTCCCGCATGCAGACGAAGGCGACACGATCGATCGCCGACTGCCGCGTGCGCTCGTCGTGTTGAGCAAGTTGCTTCAAGAGCAGAACGAGTTCCCGCAACTGTGGGCGCTGGCTGTGCCGAAGGGCAGCAAGCCCGAGGAGGTCGCCGCCGCGGAGAAGGCGATCGCCGAGTTCCGCAAGGAGCCGATCGCGCGCATCGAGCACTCGGTGCGCGCGCCGCTCACCGGCTCGCCGTGGCTGTTGTTCGTTGACGCTGCGGGCATCCTGCGCGGCTGCAACCAGGTGGGCGACGCAGAACTGTTCTCGGTCGTGCAGCGCTGGGCGCGCATGTTCCGCGCGAGGTAGCGGCCGCAGAACATGCGCGCGCTTTCTTCGCGCGCGCGCTTGGTCCACGATCCGCGCATGCAAAGCCGTTGGAGCGACGCGCACGCGCGCGAGTTCGTGGCCCGTTACGCCCCGCATGGCGAAGACCTTGCGTTGCGCGTCTACACGTCGCGTCTCATCGGCGAGGACCAGGACCTCGTGCTGCACGGCGGCGGCAACACGTCGGTCAAGACGATGCAGAGCGACGCGTTGGGGCGCAGCGTGCGATGCCTGTGCGTGAAGGGCAGCGGCGCGGATCTCGTCGCGGTCGAGCCCGCAGGGTTGCCCGCGCTCGAACTCGAACCGTTGCTCGCGTTGCGATCGTTGCCGTCGCTCAGTGACGACGCGATGGTCGCCGAGTTGCGTCGTCGCTTGCTCGATCCCAACGCGCCCAATCCGTCGGTCGAGGCGCTGCTGCACGCATTCGTTCCGCATCGCTTCGTCGACCACACGCATGCCGACGCGATCCTTGCGCTGACCAACCAGCCCGATGGCGAGCAACTCGTGCGGCAAGCGCTCGGCGACGACGTGGCGATCCTCGGTTGGATCTTCCCGGGCTTCCCGCTCGCGAAAGCGGTCGCCGACATCGTCAGCAAGCAGCCCGAGGTGCGCGCGATCGTGTTGATGCAGCACGGCATCTTCACGTTTGGCGACACGGCGAAGGAGAGCTACGAGCGCATGATCGAGTTCGTCGATCGCGCGGAGCGCTTCGTGTGCGCGCGCACGGGAGCTGTGCCCTCCATGCTCCGCGGCGAGCCTGCGCCGTTGCCGCAGGCCGAACGGCAGCGCGCGCTCGCCGCGTTCTTGCCCGTTCTGCGCGCAATCGCGCCGAGCGACGCAGCGCCCGTGGAGAAGCGGATGCACGTGGTGGCGGATGTGCGAGCGCACGATGCGTTGGCGGCGTTCTCGGCGCATCCTGACGCGGCGGCGCTGTGCGCATCGGGGCCGATCACGCCGGACCATGTGATCCGCACCAAGGGTCGCTACCTGTTCGTGCCGCGCGCCGCGATGTCGGATCGCGATGCGTTGCAACGCGCGGTGCACGAC
>CAIYFF010000338.1 GCA_903925435.1 uncultured Planctomycetota bacterium
ACGCGCTCGGCGCCGAGCACGACCGACTGGATCGACGAGAGGTCCATTCCTTCCGCCGACGCCTTGCGCAGCAGGTGATAGATGTAGCCCGGCACGCCGATGAGCACCTCGGCTCGCAAGCGCGCGATCGCGCGCAAGTCGCCCGCGCTGCCCATCACCTTTCCGCCGCCGGTCGACAGCGCCATCATTCCGGTCGCTTGACCGGCGAAGAACACCTGCCAGAACGCGAGGTGCGGCGCATACGGGAACACGTTCGCGATGCGCAACTCGCTGTGCAGGCCCATCACGTCGACGAGCCTGGCGCCCGTCGTGTGCAGGTTCTTGATGTCCTTCGGCGAGTAGAAGAACGGCACCGGCTCTGCAGAGCGGCCGGTCGTGAAGGTCATGAAGCAGGGATAGAACTCGGCGCGCATTTGCTCGCGCACGGCCGCAGCGCCCTTGGTCCACTTTTGCCAGAGCAGCGGCAGCTTGCGCGACAACGGCCACGCTTGCTTCAGCGATGCCGGGTCTGGCTGCAGGATGAAGCGCTTGAACCTCTGAGGGTCTTCTTTCGTCGGCAGCAGGTCGCGCTTTTGCGACAGCGGCATGCGGCGCAGGTCATCGACGCTGCGGATCTGCTCGGGCCTCACTCCGGCGCGATCGAACTGCTCGCGGTAGTAGGAGCTGAAGGGATAGAGGTACTCGCGCACGTAGTTGCGCAGCAGTTCGTCCTGCATGCGACGTTGGTCTGCGCGAGTCATGCGCTGAAGTTCACGCCACGAGGTCATGTCCGTCCGGCGGGTTGGCCGGCCCCTTCCTTCTGCTAGCCAGCAGGGCAGCCGCGGTTATCCGCTTCAGCCTCCTGCCGGTGTCCTCCGATCTATCGGACCTGCGGCGGTCGGGACTTGCGCCCGCGATGAAGCAGCCGCACAGAACCCCCCCGATCTGAGATCCCGTGCACGACGAGCTTTATCGCAGCGGACGCCCTGAGCCAAAGGGCAGTCTGCGCCCGGCAGACCCGCCGCGGCGGACCGTGCTGGTGCTCGGCGGCGGCGGCATGCGCGGCTATTGCCACATCGGCGTGATCCGGGCGATCGAACGCCTCGGGCTGCACGTCGATGAAGTGGTGGGCACGAGCATGGGCGCCGTCATGGGCGGCCTGTTCGCGTCTGGCATGGATAGTCGTCGCATCGAGGAGGTTGCGTCGCAGATCTCCTTCAAGGACTACTTCCGGCTCAACCTGCTGAAGTTCTTGGTGAAGGGCTACCGGCACGCATCGGTCTACAAGGGCCGGACGTTCCACGAGTTCTTGCGGCGCTGGTTGCCGCAGCAACATTTCGCGGACTTGCCGCGGCCGTTCTTCTGCAACGCGCTGTCGCTGAAGACCGGCAAGTCGCGGTTCTTCGGCCTACCTGGCGCCGATGACGTGCCGGTGGGAGACGCGGTCTACGCCAGCGCATGTCTCCCTGCGGTGTTCGAGCCGATGGAGCTCGACGGCGACCACTACATCGACGGCGGCATGACGGAGACGCTGGGGCTGCGGCTCGCGAAAGCGCGCACGCCGGACCTTGTGATTGCAGTCGATCTGTCGCATCGGGATCTGCACGCCGAGATGCCGTATCGCGCGAGCCTGCCGCACATCCTGTCGCAGACCTACGAGATGATGGGCATGGCTCTCAACGAGCAGAACCTGCATCGCTACGTCGATGACAAAACGGTTCTGATCAAACCCAAGGTCAGCCACATCGGGCTGCTCGACATGCCCGACGTCAGCGAGATCGTCCGCCTCGGCGAGCGCGAGGCGCTCGAAGCCTTGGCGACACATCCGCTCACGCGCTACCGCTGTGATCCCGTGGTCGTGGCAGAAGAAGATCGTTCGGCGCAGACGCCGCGCGATCACGTTCGCCTGCATGTCGACATGAACGCGTGCATCCATTGCGGCATCTGCGCTGCGACGTGTGCCACGCACGGGTTTGCTGCCGTGCCGATCGGCGACGTCGTGCGCAAGTTGCACAACTACGAGTGCACGCGCGATCTCGCTTGCGAACGCAACTGTCCGACCGGCGCGATTCGACTCGGCAACCTCTGACCGCGCGTTCGCGCGCGCAGGTCACGGGCCTCGGTCAGACGCGGAAGTGCTTGCTGAGCTTGAGGCCCTGGCCCTGGTAGTGCGAGCTCAGCGCCTTGTCGCCGTAGACGACCTCTGGGTCGGCGAGCGTCTTGAAGAACGCGAGCTTGAAGAACACCTGTCCGTCCTCGACGAGGAACGGCACATCATGCGGGCGCACTTCGAGCACCGCGCGCGTGCCCGTGGTCCCACCGAAGCCGTTGTCGAAGAACCCCGCGTAGTTCGTGCGCAACTCGCCGATGCCGACGTCGTAGGCCGCCATCTCGGCTGCGAGGTGACGCGGCACGCGCACGCGCTCCTTGCTGGCGAAGATGTAGAACTCCTCGGGCTCGACAATCATGCGGCCCTCGGCGGTCTCGTGGATCGGCTCGAAGTAGGTGCGCGCGTCGTGTCCCGCTTCGATCGCGGTGTCGACGATGCCCGCGTAGCGCTTGGCGACGTAGCCGACCGGGCCTTGCAGATCCCGGTCCTTGCGCATCGCGACGCCCATGCAGAGCCCGCCGTCGAACCGCACCTTGTCGACCGAAATCGGCGAGCCAGTGTCATCGAACAACAGCGGCGAGCGTTCGTATTCGGCCTTGAGCTCGGCGTCGGTCAGTTGCGACTCGCCTTCGCTGAATCGGATCTGGCACAGCGACAAGCCGGTTCGCACGCGCACGGGGAAGCTGCGCGGCACGATCTCCAAGAACAGCGGTCCGGTGTAGCCCGGCGGCACCGTTTCGAATCGGCCGCACTTGTCGGCGAGCAACCGCGTGAACAAATCGAGGCGTCCCGTGGACGACTTGGGATTGGCGCGGACCAGATAGGGCAAC
This sequence comes from uncultured Planctomycetota bacterium, assembly GCA_903925435.1. GTDB lineage: Bacteria > Planctomycetota > UBA1135 > UBA1135 > UBA2386 > SXPK01. Next base: position 2,920 of record CAIYFF010000338.1, read on the forward strand.
GGCTTCTCGATGCGTTCGAGCAGCGGGACGATGTAGCAGTGGCCCTTTTCGAGCACCGCGCCGTCCGTCAGGTCGAACGTGTAGAGCGTCATCTCGTCGAGTCGGTCCGACACCCGGCAGTGTTCTGGCAAGAAGCCAGACCGGACGCGGTAGCCGCGCGTCGCGAGGCGAAGGTCCAGCGAACTCGGCTGGATCTGGGCTCGCGCGATGGCGGGCGTGCTGGCGATGGCGCCTTGTTCGATCAAGGCACGAAGCTGCTGGTAGACGAGGATGCCGCCCATGAGGGGCGAGAACGCTAGCCGCCGCATGGGCGCGGTGCACGCTTTCGCCAGCCTGCCTTGCAGCGCTGCTCGGCATTCTCAACGGCGCGGTTGGCCGCGCAGAGGTCGCTCGCTAGCCTGCTCGCCCCAAACCCCATGAACATCCACGAGTATCAGGCCAAGGAAGTGCTGGCTCGCCACGGCGTGCCGGTGCCAAAAGGCATTCCGTGCGACACGCCGGCGCAAGTCCGCCAGGCGTTTACCGACCTAGGCGGCGGCCTCGCCGTCGTGAAGGCGCAAATCCACGCGGGCGGCCGCGGCAAGGCAGGCGGCGTCAAGCTCGTCCGCTCGGCCGATGACGCCGAGAAGATCGCGCAGGGCCTGATCGGCAAGACGCTCGTCACGCCGCAGACTGGTCCCGAAGGTCGCGTCGTCAAGAAGCTCTACGTGACGCAGGGCGCCGACATCGACCGCGAGATGTATCTCGCCGTCGCGATGGATCGCGCTGCGCGCGCTCCGGTCGTGATCGCAGCCGCGGAAGGCGGCGTCGAGATCGAGCAACTCGCGCACGACAAGCCGGAAGCGCTGCTCCGCGTCGCGGTGCACCCCGTGAAGGGCATCCTGCCAAACCAGATCCGTCGCATCTGCTTCCACCTGGGCCTCAAGGGCGACCAGATGAAGGGCGGCGCCAAGGTTCTGCAGGGCCTGATGGACGCGTTCATGGCGACCGACGCTTCGCTCGCGGAGATCAATCCGTTGATCACCACGAAGGATGGCCAGGTCATGGCGCTCGACGCGAAGTTCAGCTTCGACGACAACGCGCTGTTCCGGCACAAGGACATCGCGGCCTTCCGCGACCTCAACGAAGAGGACCCGAAGGAGATCGAGGCGAAGAAGTTCGACCTCAACTACATCGCGCTGTCCGGCAATATCGGTTGCATGGTCAACGGCGCCGGCCTTGCGATGGCGACGATGGACGTCATCCAGCAGAAGGGCGGCATGCCGGCCAACTTCCTTGACGTTGCAGGCGAAGATCGTCGGCTTGTCGGTCAGCAGCTGGAACTGCTTGGCGATCAGCTTCTAGATCGG
>CAIYFF010000339.1 GCA_903925435.1 uncultured Planctomycetota bacterium
ACGGTAGCGGCGTCCCGCCGCGCTTGCCACACACACGGCAGAGACAGACGCACCACCGAACAGGGAACCGGATGGATGCGAACCTCCGCACCGTTGCCCGCGGACCGGGCAGGCCCAAGCATGGTCATGAAGCCCACCTCTGCGATCCCGACCGCCGCAGACATCATGCTGCGGGATCCCGTGTGCCTGCGCCCCGACATGGAAGTGGAAGACGCAGTGAAGACGCTGCTTCGGAAGCGGATCTCGGGCGCACCCGTCGTCGAGCACGACCGCCTCGTAGGCATCTTCAGCGAGCGCGATGCCCTCGCCGCGATGGCCGGCGCTCTTTACGACTCCCAGCCGAACGGCCCGGTGTCCGCGCACATGCGGCGGAACATGGTGACCATCAGCCCAGACACCGACCTGTTCGTGATCGCAAGCCGTTTCGAGCGCGACCCGGTGCGTCGCCTGCCCGTTGTCGACGCGGACGGACGCCTGCTGGGCCTTGTGCTTCGCAGCACAGCGCTCGCAGCGCTTGTCGCTCGCACGGCAAGCGCAGCCGCGCATCCTGCTCCAGCCAAGACGCTCTACGAACGGGTCGCCGAACGACTGGCAGAACCCTGATCAGAGCGCGAGCTCGCCAACCGCGGCTTCGGCGGCCGCGACGAGCGATCCATCGAGCACCACCTCCTCGGCAACGCGAAGGTCCGGCGCCAAGTAACGATCGCCCTCGAGGCCAGCGACGCGAGCGCGCAGCGCGCGGTAGGCAGCGGCAACGCCGCGGCCCGGCGAGAGCGGTTCGCCAAGATCGAGGCCCTGGCACGCGCACAGCAACTCGATGCCGATCACCTTGGCCGTGTTGCGCGCGATCATCGCCGCATGCCGAGCGGCGGTGACACCCATCGACACGTGGTCCTCGCGATTCGCGGACGTCGGCACGGTGTCCACGCTGGCAGGGTGCGCCAGCGTCTTGTTCTCGCTCGCAAGCGATGCGGCGACGACCTGCGGAATCATGAATCCAGACTCCAATCCAGGATTGCGCGCAAGGAACGGCGGCAGCCCGGAGATGTCCGGATTCACGAGTTGCTCGATGCGCCGCTCGCTGATGTTCGCGATCGTCGCCAGCGCGATGCCCGCGAAGTCGAGCGCTTGGCTCACGGGCTGCCCGTGGAAGTTGCCGCCGGACACCACGTCGCCGCCGGGGAACACCAACGGATTGTCGGTCACCGAGTTGGCTTCCGTCAGCAACACCGACAGCGCGAAGCGGATGCCATCCTTGCTGGCTCCGTGCACCTGCGGCGAGCACCGCAGCGAATAGGCATCCTGCACCTTGCCGCAGTTCGCATGGCTCTTCATCACCTCGCTGCCCGAGAGGAGCGCGCGCAGGTTCGCAGCAGTCGCCTTCTGTCCCTCATGCGCGCGCACTTCGTGGACGCGGGCCTGGAATGGGCGCTCGCTGCCACGCAGCGCTTCGACGGTGATCGCGCACGCGATGTCCGCCGACTTCACGATCCGCACGGCGTCGTGCAGCGCGAGCAGTCCGACGGCAGTCATGATTTGCGTGCCGTTGATCAACGCGAGCCCCTCCTTCTCCGCGAGTTGGATGGGAGAGCGACCGACGCGACGAAGCGCATCCGCACCGGAGATCACACGGTCGCCATCGTGCACTTCGCCAAACCCGATCAGCGGCAGCGCCATGTGCGACAACGGCGCAAGGTCGCCTGACGCGCCAACCGATCCCTGGCTCGGGATCACCGGGATGAGATCGGCGCAGAACAGCGCGAGCGCCTGCTCCAGCAACTCGAGGCGAACGCCGCTGAAGCCGAGCGCGAGGTTGTGGATGCGCAGCGCAAACGCGAGCTTGCTCTGCTCCTGCTGCAGCGGGTCGCCGACGCCGGTTGCGTGGCTCAGCAGGATGTTGCGCTGCAGCTGCGCGAGGTTCTCGTCCGCGATGCGAACGCCGGCGAGCTTGCCGAATCCCGTGTTGATGCCATACATCGTGGCGCCGCGCGCGACCGCCGACTCGACCACGCTGCGCGAAGCGGTTACGCGGGCTTGCGCAGCGGGCGCAATCGCGGCGCGGACTCCCCGCCGAGACAGCGCGAACAGTTCCGACAGGTCGAGCGGACGATCTCCGAGCGCAATCGTGGTCACGCGCGGACCGTAGCCCCGCCCGCGCAGGGCAGCAAGGCAACGTGACGAGGCGGCCTCAAGCAGCGAACGAGCGAAGTCGCCAGCACGGCGCCAGTCCGTGCGTCACGCGTTGGATTCGAGGCTCAACGGTGCCGAGTTGGGCACCAGGTAGAAGCGGCCACAGCGCACGTGGAAGCGCGACCCGTCATCGCGTTCGAACACATAGGAGCCTTCCATCGTCCCCCACATCGTCGGCAGCGGGCAGTAGCTGATGTAGCTATAGCTCTCGCGGTGGGACAGCTGGGGATGCTCCCCCACGACGCCAGGGCCGCGCACGTCGTTCCGGCGCCCCTCGCTGTCGACGATGATCCAATGGCGCGCCACCAGCCGAGCCCGGCGCTCGCCAAGGTTCGTCATCGTGATCTTGTAGGCGAAGACGTAGCGCTTCTTGGACGCGTCGCTTTCCTCGGGCAGGAACTGCGCCGCCGCCTGGATGCGGATGCCGTCGGTGACGACGTCGGAATGGGTCGATCGGCTCATGCAATGGTGCGAAGAGGGCAGGGATCCTAGTCCCAAAGTGGCAGACAAGAAGGCCCTGAAGGCACGCTTCGTGTCATGCCGAGGTCAGGAGGCACAAAATCGCTGCGGCAAACCGCAACGACTCCCGTGCGGAACGCCTGCGCCAGCCACCCTTCGTCTGCGCCAACAACTGCGACGCAAGGACCTCAGTGCGCCGAGGCGCCGCGCACGAAGGCGACGGACTCACCCGCCTTGCCCTTGAGCTCCATCCGGTCGCCCTGGACGGATCCGTCGAAGGCGACCTTGGCGGAACCCTCGGTCCACTCCACGTGGATCGCGCCGTCCTTCCACGTGTAGCTGCCGTGGAGGTGGTCGTGGCCGCCGTCCGCGCGCGTGTGCGTGTGCACCATCAGCTCGCTGCTCTTGGCGTCGAACTCGAGGGTGCGCGGCTCCTTGCTGCCTTCTTCGCGCCAGCCGCCCTGGAGCGGGTGCTTGCTGCAGGCGACCGAGAGCAGGAACAACGGCAACCAGAGTGCGGTTCGGAGCTTCATGCGCGGGACATTAGGCTGTGCCCCATCGTCTGCAACCCGCCGACTGCGAGCAGCCAGCGGGGACGGGCAAATCGGCTCGATCAGCTCGCGCCCGGCTTGCCGCAGCACTTCTTGTGCTTCTTGCCGCTGCCGCACGGGCACGGGTCGTTGGGCCCGACCTTCGGCTGCATCCGCTTGAACGGACGCGGCTTCATTTCGACGCCGTCGACGAAGTGCCACGCGCCATCCAGCTTGCGGAAGCTCGCGATCTCGTGGTGGAGGATGTCCTCGCCGCCGAGTTCGTAGAACGCCTTGAACTCGACGAGGCCTTCTTCGTCATCCGGGCCGCCCTGCTGCGTCTGCAGCACCTGCATGCCCTTCCACGTCGAGCGCTTGCTCCACTCCTCGGTGGCCGTGCGGTCCGTGAAGGGGCGGCCTTCGGGAATCTGGCTGTCGATGATCCAATCGACGGCTCCGGTGGCGAACGCCGTGTAGCGCGAACGCATCAGCGCTTCCGCAGTTGGCGCCTTGCGCGTGCCGGCGATCACCGGGCCACAGCATTCATCGTAGGACTTGCCGCTAGTGCAGGGACATTGCATGGGTGGGCTCGAAAACGGCGCAGCAGGCTACGCGTGGAGATGCGCAAGCGAAAGGGCGCATTGCAGCCTCATCGCGCCAAGCTGAACCAAAGCTGTCGCCTTCGGTCGGTTTCCTCGGACAGGATCGGCCAGCCGAGATCGAGCGAGATCGGGATCCCGAGCATCGGAACGTCGATGCGGATGCCGACGCCGTAGCTCATGCGCAGCTCGTCGAATGACGGATCATTGAGTCCGAGACCCAAGAGGCCGTAATCGAGGAATGCGACGCCGCGAAGCAGTTCTCGATCGCGCATGTCGTTCTCCATGCGCGTCGCCACCAGCGGCGTGATCAGCTCGGCAGTGCCGTAGAACATCGCTTCGCCGCCGTACGGACGGCCGAACTGCGTGGGACCAACGCCGCGGAACTCGAAGCCGCGCAGCGACGAACCGCCCAAGTAGAAGCGCTCCGTCACGTAGACATCGTTGGTGTCGTCGAACGCTTCGGCGACTCCAAACGAGTTCTCCAAGTGGAACACGGTGAAGTGGCCGGCCTCGTTCTCGGCGATCGGGATGTAGGCGTTCGCAGTCGTGGTGCCCTTCCAGAAATCGGACTGCGCGCCGAACGGGCCACCCAGCACTTCGAACGAGGTCTGCCAGGTGAACCCCTTCGTCGGCCGCATGAAGTCGTCGACCCCGCGATAGAACGCGCTCGCGCGCAAGCCGCGCATCTCCGTCGAGCCCTCGGAGTCGTAGACGAGTTGCGTCGCATCCGGGCGGATGTCGCGGATCGTCGTCGTCTCCTGACGCGCCGAGAGGCCGATGCTGAAGTCCTCGGTGAGGAAGCGCGACAGGCCGACGTCCGCTCCGAGGGTGTCTGCGCGATAGCCGTCGCGGAATCGCAGCGTCTTGCGCCCGTTGACGCGCAACTCCGTCGTCTCGAAGTGCTCGCCGAACAGGTCCGGTTCCGTGAACCCGAGTTGGAACGTCGACACCTGCGTGCCGGGAGCCAGCAACAGATCGAGGTTTTGCCCGCCACCGTGGAACGCGCGATTGTCGAGCACTTCCTCGAACACCGTCACGGGGTTCCACGACGACGGCGGCCGGAAGATGTCGAAGTTGCGCTTCGTGAACTGCACGTTGGCCTGAGCGCCAGCGCCGGTGCTGACTCCGACACCCCACCGGAACTCGCCGGTCTCGGACTCGGTCACGTCGATCGCGAGGTCGAGCAAGTCCTCGTTGCCCGGCACCTTGACGAACTCGAAGCGCGGCCCAGCCATCGTGAACTGGTCTTGGAAGAACCGAGTGCGGTTGAGGTAGGTGATCGACTTGTTCACCTGCGTCATGTCGACGCGCTCGCCCGGCATCGCGCGCACCTTGCGCCGAATCACATGGTCGCGCGTGTTCGCGTTGCCGCGCACGAGCACGTCGCGCAGCGACTTCTCGGTGCCTTCCTCGATCTGGAACACGAGCGACACGCCGGCCTGCTCGTCGTAGCGCTCCTTCGGCCAACTGACTCGGAACGCGCCGCGCACGCGATCCATGCCCGGGAACGAAGCCTTCGGATGACCGCGCTCGCCGTAGAAGTCCTCGATGGCCGACTGGTCGCGGCGGATCTTCGTGTGGTCGTAGTACTCGCCGACCTTGCTGATGAGCAGCGGCAACAGCTGCTCCGCCGGATACTTCACCTGGTCCGCGGGCACGGGCTGATCGTCGCGAACGTATTCGAGCGACACTTCGCGGATCACGTAGCGCGGCCCCTCCAGCACCACGAAGTCCACGTCCGCGACTTCATGATCATCGCGGAACCGCACGTCTGCCAGCGTGACGACCGCGTCGAGGAAGCCGCGACTGCGATAGAACAACTGCAGTCGATCGACGTCTTCCTCGAGCAACTCACGCGAGAACGGTCCGCCGCTGCCAAACGCTCCTTCCGGCGCACACTGCATGCGCGACTCGCGCGCGAGGTAATCGCCCGCGCTCAAGAACGTCGGATTCACGCCGGGGAACGAACGATTGCCGCGGAACGACACGGTTCCGACCGTCACTTCTTCGCCCTCGTCGATGCGAAACGTGACGATCTTGCGCGGCCTCTCGCCGCTGCTCTCGCCCAGCTTTGGCTCGCGCTCGACGAGCGCGATGTCGCAAAACGCGAGGCCAGCACGGCGATACTTCGCGAGCAGGATGTTGCGCATCGCGCGCGCTTCGGTGCTCGTCACTTGCCGGTCGGGATACAGCCCCAGCAGCGCGTCGACTTCGGAGCGCGGGAACTTCTCGAGGCCGAGGAACTCGACGCGTTCGTAAACCTGGACCTCGAGTTCAACGACGAGCACGAGGTCCGCGTCGTCCCCCGCCGGCTGCACGAAGGCGCGCACCGCGATGCGTCGCTCGTACCACAGGCTCGAGATGTCGGCCGTGACGTTGCGCAATTCGAGCGGCTGCCCGATGCGCGAGCGGAGCCCGCGAGCGATCTCGACGCCAACGTCCTCCGGCGCGGGCCGAATGCCCTCGCTGCTCACCTGCATCACGCGGATTGCTCGCAAGCGCTTGCCGAGCAACGGACGCGCGCGTTCGTCGATCAACACCTCGGCGCCAAAGTCTTGCAGCGGAGCCTGAGCCGCGGCCTCGGGCTTCGGCGCCGGAGGCCCATAGGTCTCGGTGGGCCGCGACGGCGGCGTCCGCGGATCCTGCGGCGGAGCATCCACCGGCAAGCTGCGTCCGTCCTCCTGCGCCGACACGCCTGCGGCGAGCCCAGCACACAGGAACAGCGCGGCGCCGCGTCGGCGGCCGCCGCCTGCGGGGCTACTGCATGGGTTCGGCACGCCGCGTGAAGTTCTCGAACCGCATGAAGTCTCGGAAGAAGCGGAGCGTCACGTCGCCAGTCGGGCCGTTGCGCTGCTTCGCGATGATGATCTGGGCCAGGCCCGCGTTCTCTTCGGTAGGTTTGTAGTACTCGTCGCGGTGCAGCAGGATGATCACGTCCGCGTCCTGCTCGATTGCGCCGGATTCGCGCAGGTCGCTCATGCGCGGCCGATGGTCATCGCGGTTTTCGACGTCGCGGTTGAGCTGCGACAGCGCGATGACGGGGACCTTGATCTCGCGCGCAAGGCCCTTGAGGCCGCGCGAGATCGTTGAGATCTCCTGCTGGCGGCTCTCGACCTTGCCGCCCGCCGTCATCAGCTGGAGGTAGTCGACCACGACCAGTTGGATGTCGTGCTTCTGCTTGAGTCGGCGGCACTTCGCACGCAGCTGCGTGATCGAGAGACCTGCAGCGTCGTCGACGAAGATCGGCACTTCGTAGAGCCGCTCCGCCTCTTCTTGCAGACGGCGATACTGCTGGTCGGTGATGCGGCCTTTGCGCATCGCCTGGCCGTCGATCTGCGCGCGGCAGCAGAGCATGTTTTGGATGATCTGCTGGCTCGACATTTCGAGCGAGAAGAACGCGATGCCGTGCTTCTGCGCCGCGACGCGCTCGGTCAAGTTGAGCGCAAACGACGTCTTACCCATCGACGGACGCGCCGCGATGATGATGAGTTCGCCCTGCTGCAGGCCACCCATCATGTCGTCGAGGTCGTAGTAGTCGGTGCCGAGCCCGGTGAGCCGCGAGCTGCGTTCGCGCAGCTTGTCGATCTTCTCGAACGTCTGCTGAAGGATGTCGGAGATGCTCGATGCTTCGCCGCCCTTGTCCAAGCGAGCGATCTCGAAGATCTGGCGCTCGGCGTCGTCGAGCAGGTCCTTTGCCGCGGCCTCGTTCTCGTAGCAACGGCGCGCGACATCGAGGCAGGTCTCCAGCAGACGACGCTGCACAGCCTTCTCACGGACGATCTCGGCGTGGTAGACGACGCCCGCGGCGGACACGACGCTCTCGAGCAAGTCGAGCAACTGCTCGCGGCCGCCGACTTCCTGGATCACGCCCTGCCGGTGCAGCTCCTCCTCGACCACGATCGGATCGGTGGCGTTCTTCGAGTTGAACGTCGCGAGGATCGCAGTGAAGACGTGCTGGTGCTTGGGGAGGTAGAAGTCCTCAGGCTTGAGGAAGCCGACATCGCACACGGTGTCGGCGTGCAGCATCAGGGCGCCCAGCACGGAGCGCTCCGCTTCGAGGTTCTGCGGCACGCCGCGTCCCTCGAGAGTGGTTCCAAGATCGGCCATGGTGTTCGGGCTCAGTCTGTCCCGCCGCATCCACTGCGCGGCGAATCAGGGCGTCTCTGCGTAGCGATCGCCGCGTCACGCGCAAGCGCGTCGGCGGTGGACAGAATGTGGGAAGCCGTGCAGAACCGCCCGCTGCACGTCGGCATCCAAAACGCCGCGCGACCTAAGAACGGATGCGCGCCTGGGTCCCGTCTTCCTCCAGCTCCACCATGCCGCGCTGCGCAAGTTGCGCGAGCACGACGCATGCCTGCGCATAATCGATGCGCAGTTTGCGTTGCAGCAAGGTCGCACTCGCTCGGCGAGCGGACTCGCAGATCTCCAGCGCTTCGCGCAGCAGCGACTCATCCATCGAGGCGCCAAACAGCGACATCTGGCGAGGCTGTTCCGCCGGGCGCGGGATGGACATCAGAGGCTCTTCGCTCGCGCTCGACTCGGCCAGCTCATCGCCGCCATCGACAACCGCGGCGGGATTCGACTCGGCCTGCTCTGCAGCAGCAATCTGCTCGGCAGCATCGACCTGCTCGGCAGCCTCGGTCCGTTCGGCATGCGGGGCAACCACATCCTCAGCGGCAGACGCGGCAGCGACGGACTCGTTTGCTGCCTGGACGTCATCGGCCGGATCCTCAACCACCGGGGCGAGGAACCCGCGCACGCGCCGCACCGAGAGATCCGACACATGCGGCTCCGTGGCCGGGATCTCGACTGCAGGCTCCACAGGAGCATCGCTCGTCGACTCACCCACCGCGGCACGGATGTCGAGCAGATCCGACTCATCCGAGCCGTCGAGATCGGTCGGCATGGAGGGCAGTTCGACGATGTCGTCGTCCGACGCATCACCAGCAGTCGCTTTGCGACCCGCGTCCGAGGCCTCTACCGCTGCGTAATCCGCACCGGAGGCAGCAGCAACTTCGCCCGTGTCGGCCTGGTGCGCGACGGCGCCGAGATCTGCGACCTCGACGGGTTCCGCGCTCGGCTCGATCGCAGCTTCCTCGCGTGCGCCCTCCTCGCCCTCGTCGGCGACCGAAGGATCCGCGGCTTGATGCGCATAGGTCGACTCGAACAGCGGTTCGAAACGGATCTCGAAGTTCGCAGCGACTGCAACAGCGATGGTCGGCTCCGATCCAACCGGCATCGACTCCTCGTCGGGCGACTCGGCATCGATGGACTCCGACGATGGAGTTTCGATCGGGGCTTCGGGAGCCAGCTGCTCACCGAGGCCTTCGAACACCGCGGGCTCGGGCTGCTGCGATTCTTGCGCATCGGCGACCTCGGCCTGCGCCTCGGCTTCCACCACAGCTTCCGTCGGTTGCGCAGTCACCTGGACATCGTCCGACTCCGCAACCATCGCTTCGTTGGCTTCCGATTCCTGCGCGCGCTCCATCGAGTCCACGGCATCGGCAACTGCATCGGCCTCGATCTCGGGATCGGCAGCCATCGCGGCGCCGGCGGCCAACATCGCCTCGCGCTCTTCGCGCATGCGACGTCGTTCAAAGTAGCTCAAGCGAACGGGCTCGCCATCAGCTGCGGCATCGGCTTCGGCTTCGTCGTCCTCTGCTGCGGCATCCGCAATCGACTGTTCGTTTGCAGCGCCATAGGTCGCGTCCGTGTCAGCCGTGGCCGACTTCTGTTCCAGACGCGCGAAGTAGGCATCGACGTCCGTCTCGTCTTCGACGACCATCGCATCCGCCTCCGCCTCTGGCGGCAGCGTGCGCGCGAGTTGCTTGAACTCTTCGGGCACCGTTGGCTCGACGCCCATTTCGGTCCCAACGCCGGCCCCGTGCAGTTCGCGCTGCGTCTTCTCGAGCACGCGCCGCTCGAAGTAGCTCATCCAGAAGTAGTCCGTCGCGAGCAACAGCGACAAGAAGGTCAACGGCGCCATGACCAAGTGGCTCAGGAAGGACCCGAGCACGCTCGACATGCCGCCGCCAATCCAAGCACCAAGCGCGCCGGTGTGCGGTGCGGACGCATCGAGGTTGCCGAACACAGCAAGCGCGAGCGTGAGTCCGAGCACGCGCAACAACTTGCGCGACGGCTGCTCGATGGAACCCGCCACGAACCAAATCGAGCTCCACGTGAACACGAGCCCGAAGAACATGCACGCGGGCACCCAGCCGAGGAACTCGTAGATGCCGATGACGACGCTCTGCGGAACAGTCCGCGGCGTGATCGTTCCTGCGCGCAGGTGGTAAGAGACCAACGCCGAGATGGCGAAGATCGAAATGGCAATCGGAGCAAGCGGAGCAAGCCACGCACCGCTGCGAGACTTGCCGCCGGCGAACGAACCGCCGAGCGTGTTCACGGTCATCAGGCCCTCCCTGTGCCCGGTTGGGCATCAGAAGGCGCAGACTCTACGTGGCGCGCGCAATGCCCTCAAGCGGCAGGAAAATGCCATTTGCCCGCATTCTGCGCAAAGCGAGCCGGTGGAAAACTATTCACCGACTCGCGAGCTCAGCTCTTCGACGACGGATCATCCGCGTCCGCGCCGTCTCCGCTGCCTTCGTCATCGCCCGCCAAGGAGCCTGCGAGAGACTCGGACGCATCGCCGCCGTCTGCATCCGAGGAGTCCTCCTCGATGCGAGCCATCTCCTCCTCCATCGCCGCCTCGCGGGATTCGTATTCCTCCAACGTCATCAAGACCTCGCGAGGCTTGCTGTCGTTGAACGCGCCGACGAGGCCGTCCTCCTCCATCATCTCGAGCAACCGCGTGCCGCGCGTGTAGCCGACGCCGAGCGCGCGCTGCAGCAAAGTTGCCGAGCCGCGCTGGTTGCCGAGGACGATCTCAACCGCCTTGGGATACAGCTCATCGCGGTCGGCCGGGCTCTTGCGGCGAGCCTTGGGCTCCTGCACCAACTCCGGCAGGTAGGTCGGACGCTGCCCCTGCTCTTCGAGGTAGGACACGACCGCGTGCAGCTCTTCCTCGCTGACGAACGCGCCCTGCGCGCGCGTAAGGCCGCCCGAATTCGGCGGCACGTACAGCATGTCGCCGTGGCCAAGCAGCTTCTCGGCGCCGTTGCTGTCGAGGATGACGCGCGAGTCGATCTTGCGGTTGACCTTGAAGGCGATCTGGCAAGGCAAGTTGGCCTTGATGACGCCCGTTATCACTTCGCTGCTGGGACGCTGGGTCGCCAGGATGACGTGCATGCCGACGGCGCGCGACTTCTGCGCGAGTCGTTGGATCGACTCTTCGACCTCGTTCTGCGCGACGCTCATCAGGTCGGCGAACTCGTCGACGACGATGACGACGTAGGGCAAGCGCACTCGGTCGGGCTCGATCGCGCGCTTCATGCGCTTCTCGAGCTCTTGCTGTCCAAGCCCGTTGTAGAGCTTGATGTGGTTCACGCCCGCGGCGCTCAGCATCGTGTAGCGGTTCTCCATCTCGTCGACGGCCCACTGCAGCACGGACGGAGCCTTGCGCATGTTGGAGACGACGTCGCAGCACAGGTGCGGGACCTTCTTGTAGGCCTGCAACTCGACCTGCTTGGGGTCGACGAGGATCAGCTTGACCTGCGCCGGAGTGCGGGTCATCAGGATCGACAGCAGGATCGCATTGATGCACACCGACTTGCCGGAGCCCGTGGTGCCGGCGATCAGCAAGTGCGGCATGCGCGCCAAGTCCTCGACGATCGGCGTGCCGCCGACGTCCTTGCCGAGGTAGAGCGGGATCGCGAGATCCTCGGAGCGACCGAACTGCTCGAGCAGGTCGCGCATCGGCACCTTCTGCCGCTTCGAGTTCGGCACCTCGATGCCGATCGTGCCCTTGCCCGGGATCGGCGCCACGATGCGCACCGACATCGCCTGCAACGCGGCCGCAAGGTCATCGGCGTAGCCGGTGATCTTGTTGACGCGAATGCCATCCGCGAGCAGCAACTCGTATTGCGTGACGGCGGGACCGACTGCGGCCCCCACGATCGAGGCCTCGATGCCAAAGCTGCGGAGCTTGCTGACGATCGCTTGTCCGCCGAGCGTCAACGCTTCGCTCGACACCGCGCCATCCTCGCTCTTGACCTCCTTGAACAACTCGATCGACGGGAACGGGTAGGTCTCGTCGAACGGCAGTTCCACCTGCTTGGGCTTTGGCTTCGGCTTTGGCTTTGGCGGCGCGATCACCACGGGCGCGCGCGGCGGCACGACAGCGGCTGGACGCGCAGGCTCCACGGGCGCGGGCGCGATCGCAGGCACAGGCTCGGCCTTCGCTGCGTCCTTGCCCTTTTGCTTCTTGTCCGTCTTTGCGGCCTTCGGCGCCTCGAGCACCTCGTCCTCGTCGTCGTCGAAATCGTCTTCGTCCTCGTCGACCTTGGCAGGAGCTTGCTTGGCCTTGCTGCGCGCTGGCTTCTTGGCCGCGGGCACTTCGTCGTCCCCGTCGTCGTCCTCGAGTTCCTCGTCATCCGCATCGTCCAACTCGACGACCACCTTGGGCTTGCTCGCCTTCGGTTGCCTGGCCTTCTTCGGCCGAGCCTCGGGCGCATCCTCTTCGGAGTCGTCGACGTCGACCTCGCCGCCGCCAGCCAGCGCAGCGCGACGACTGCGCAACTGGAAGAACAGCGAACGGACCGCAAATGCGACCTTCTGCAGCGCCTGCGAGAACATCCACTCGGTTGCGACGACCAGCGACACCAGCGCGCCGAATGCGAGCAGCAGGATGCGACCCGGACCGCCGAAGATCTCGTAGAGGCGAGGCGACAGATTGGCGCCAAACGCGCCGCCAGGACCATGCGGCGTCATCGCCGTGAAGCCCTGCTCCGACGCGCCGCCACGCGGATCCGCGAGCAGCAGCGCAACCATCGCCGTGAACATCCATGCGCCGATCGCCTTCAGCAGCGGCCGCTCGATGCGCTTGTGCAAGAACAGCGCGACCGAACAACCGAGCACGCCCAAGAACGGCAACACCGACGCGAAACCGAGCACGTAGGTGAACCCGCCGGCGAGGTAGTAACCAAACGCGCCGCCGAGGTTGCGCCCGCCGCCGATCGGAATCGGCTGGTCGAGATCCGCCGTGTGGAACGTCACGAGGCAGAGCAGCGCATAGAGCGAGAAGCCCGACAGCACGAGCGCGAGCATCTCGCGCGCGCCGTCAGACATCGGCTTCTTCTGCACCGCTGCGTACGCCGCGGACTTGCTGGACTTGGATTTCGCCATCGGTCTCCCTGTTGCGTTGGTTCCGTTGTTCTCAGGTCCGCAGACCGCCCCGAAAGGCCGTCACGCATTCCCCCTGCGCTCACCGTAGAGCCGGACCGCTTCCGAGAGGATCGCCTCGGCAGCTGCCACCTTGTCTCGCACACCCAGATCGACGCGCCGCCCGTCCGCGAAGACGAGGGCCATCGCACTGCTGTCCTTTGCGATCGCGTCGGATCGGTTGCAGACGCAGAAGTCCAATTGCTTGCGCCGCAGTTTGTCTTCGCCGCGCGCAATCGCCTGTTCCATCGTCGCCGCCTCGGACTCGAGGGCAAAACCGACGACCACCCGCTGCCCCTTCTTCGCGGCAAGCCCGGCGATGATGTCCGGGTTCTGCACGAGTTCGATCGACTCCGACCGAGTGGAGCCGTGCCGGGCAGGCTTGCCGACAGCCCGATGCGCCGGCCGCCAATCCGCGACCGCCGCCGCGCCAATCGCGATCTGGCAGTCCGAAAACCAGTCCTCCGCCGCTCTCTGCATCTCCAGCGCGGAGACGACATGGCGGGTCATGCAGCCTGGGGGTGGCGCGGCATCGACCGGCCCGAGCACGAGCCGAACTTCATGGCCTAGGCGCATCGCCGCCGTTGCCAGGGCGAACCCCATGCGCCCCGTGCTGCCGTTCGACAGAAAGCGAACGTCATCGAGGTGCTCACGGGTTGGACCCGCCGTGATCAAGATGGAGACCATGCCCCCGGAAGAACCGGACCAGTATCGAAACCGCCTAACAGGGCGCGGATGCTAGCAGTCGGTACGCAGTTGTGGAGAAAAAACACTTGGCCTGACCAGTGGCCGCCGTCGTAAATGCGCCTCGTTTCGATTCCTGCGAATGTCCGCCTTGACCTGATGACGACCCTCCAACTTCTTTCCACAGCCGCGTGCGGTCTGCTGTTCGCCGCCTGCTGGTCCGCGCAGGGGAGCCTGGAAGAAGTGGACGACCGCGTCTACCCGCTGCTCGAGACGGCCTCGGAGCAGGTCACCGGCGTGAAGAAGACGGTGCCCATCGTGCGCCCCGTCGACACCCTGCGGCAGCGGCTGATCGACTCCCCCACTGCGGTTCGCCTGTCCCTCGTCGATGCACTCGACGTCGCCGCCGAGAACAGCCGCGACTTCCAGCGCCAGAAGGAGCAGCTCTACCTCACCGCTCTCGACCTGACCCGCGCGATGCGGCAGTTCGACGTCATCTACTCGGGCGACGTGACCGGCGGCATCGACGGCCAGGGCCGGGAAACCAGCTCGGACGTCGACGTCGGCGCGAGTCTCGGCGCGTCGACCCAGACGGAGTCGGGCGGCCGCATCGTCGCCGACTTTGCGACGACCTTCCTTCGCTCGGTGCTGAGCGGCGGCGATTTCGACGGCAGCTCGATCCTCAACTTGTCGATCACGCAACCGTTGATGCGCGGCTACGGCCGCCGCATTGCCCGCGAGCCGCTGACGCAGGCCGAGCGCAACGTGATCTACCAGATGCGCGCGTTCGAGCGCTTCCGCGCCACGTTCGCGACGCAGGTCGTCAGCGACTACTACGGCGTGATCCAACAGGCGCAGAACCTGAAGAACGTCGAAGCGAACTACGAGTCCGTTCGCCAGTCGCGCCTGCGCACCGAAGAGGAGTTCAAGGCTTCGCGCAAGACGATCAGCGACCTCGGCCGCGAACGGCAGAGTGAACTGTCGGCGAGCAACAGCCGCGTGCTCGCGCAGAACCAACTCGCGACGTCGCTCGATCGCTTCAAGGTGACGCTCGGCTTGCCGGTGACCGCAAACGTCGACCTCGACGTGACCGAGATCGATCGCCTCGTGGAGCGAGGGGTGACGGCGTTCGTGCTCGACGAGAGCTCGGCGGTCGATATGGCGCTCGATCGCCGCTACGACCACCGCACGATCCTCGACCAGGTCGCCGACGCAGCGCGCAAGATCGCGATCGCCGAGGACGCGCTGCGCATGGGCCTCGCGTTCACGTCGGCGATCTCCGTGCCATCCAAGGATGGCCCCGGCATCGAGCCGGATTGGTCCAAGGTCAACTGGTCGGCTGGGTTCGACCTCGACCTCGCGCTCAACCGCTTTGACGAACGCAACTCCTACCGCAGCTCGTTGATCACGCTCGAGGTCAACATCCGCTCGCGTGAGCAGAGCCAGGACAACGTCGCGAGTCAGATCCGCGCCGCGTTGCGCAACATCCAGACTGCGTTCGACAGCTACGTCATCCAGGTCGAAGCCGAGAAGGTCGCGAGCTTGCGCGTCGAGAGCACGACGGAGCTCTACTCGGCCGGCCGAACCAACGCGCTCGATGTGCTCGACGCGAAGGACTCGCTGCTCGCAGCACAACTGAGCCTCACCCAAGCGATCGTCACCTACGCGATCGCACGCATCCAACTCCTGCGCGACCTCGAGGGCCTCCGCCTCGAGCCGCAGGGCCTCCGATTCGATCCGGCG
>CAIYFF010000340.1 GCA_903925435.1 uncultured Planctomycetota bacterium
CTGGGTTGGCGAGCGCCGATTCGATCGCGACCGCCAAGGACTTCGCGCCATGCAGCGCGAAGTAGATGCCTTCGCCCGTCAATGGATCGACGTAGCCGCATGCGTCGCCGACGAGCGCTGCGCCGCTGCAGGTCTGTCGCTTGGTGCGGAAGGCGAGCGGCCCGGTGCCGCGCCATGGCGCGGATCGCGTTGCGCTGGCGAGCCGATGTGCGAGTCGAGGCGCTTCCTGAAGCTTCTCGTTAACAAATGCGTCGACGTCCAACGGGCTCGATCGGAGCTCTGCGCGATCGCACAGCAGGTTGAGATGGAAGCTGCCGTCATCGACTGTGGTCGCGGCGAAGTAGGCGTTGTTGACGAAGTGCACCTCGGCTGCAGCCTCGGCGACGACGCCGTCGAAGCGTCCGACCAACGCGATGCGGTCGAGCCATCGGATCGGCTCATGCACGCCGAGCTCCTGCGCAACGTGCGAACGCACGCCATCGGCGCCGACTGTGATGCGCGCGCGCACTGGGTTGGTGCGGCCATCAGGGTCGCGCAGCAACGCTCCCTCGACTACGCCTGCGGCCGAGCGGAGCAGGCCTTGGAAGTCATGCCGTTCGAGCCAACGCACGCCGCTGCCTCTTCGCGCAACGTCCACGAGCGCTGCGTCGAGCCGTTCCCGCCGGATCGAGAATCCCGCTTCGTTGTATGGCGCACGATCGAGCGCGCGGAAGCGTCCCTCGGCGACCGACTTGCCTGCATGCAGGCGCATGCCGTGAACGAGGCGAATGCCCTGAGCACCTAACGCGTCGATCACGCCGAGTTCGTCGAGGTATGGACGACACTCAGGGCTCAAGAACTCGCCGCACGGTTTCGGGCGCGGAAACGACTTCTTGTCGGCGAGCGTCACGCCAAACCCTCGCCGTGCGAGTTGCGTCGCGAGCGCGGATCCCGCCGGGCCGGCTCCTACCACGAGGACATCGGTGTCGTAGGTCATGCCGCTTCCCCTGGCCGTTGGCTGCGAAGCAGGAGAGCGGGAAGCACGATCGCGTCGCCGATCAGGGCGAGCACGATCGTCGCCGCCGCGAGCACCGCGAATTCGTGCGTGGAACGCATGCCGCCGACGAGACCCGCGCCGAGGCCAATGGCAAGCACGAGACTCGAAGCCATCATGGGCAGAGCCGTGCGTGAGATCGCATGCGTTACCCGAGCAGCAGAGCTGCCGATGCCTTCGCGGTAGCGGTGCAAGAAGTGGATCGTGTTGTCGACCACGAGGCCGAGCATGACGCTTCCGATCATCGCGCTTGCAACCGAGATCGGCTCGTCGATCGCCGCGAGGCCGCCGTAGAGCCACAGGCAGGGCAGCACGTTTGGCAAGATGCCGATGCAGGCAAGGCGCAACGATCGCAGCGACACGAGCAGCGTGATCCAAAGCAGCACGCAGGTCATCGCGATGCCCATGAGCTGCCCTCGCACGAGTTGCGTCGAGTTTCGGGCGATGCGCACCGCGGCTCCACTTGGAGCAATGCCGTTCAAGCCGAGGGCTGCGGCGCGATCGTCCACTTCGTCGAATAGGTTCGTGCGGGCGTCGCTGCCCGATGTCGTGAGGAGGATGGGCGCAAGAACGCTTCCGGTGGCGCTCATCAGCGCTGGCCCAGCAGGGCCTGATGCCGGCGCAAGCGATGCGATTGCCGCGACGAATGGGAGCACGCGTTCGGCGCCCATCCGCGCGGTCGACTTCTCGATCAGCAATCCGAAGCTGTCGGCGCCTCCGAGAAGTTCCGTCAGTTCTGCCATCTGCACACGACATGGGTGGTCGTCGGGCAAGATGTGAAGTGGATCGTTGTCGACACGCGCATCGCGCAACGCGAGCACGGCGAGCACTGCGGTAAAGCTCGCGGTCCACAAGATGGCGCGCCGATGGCGCCGCAATCCGACGTCGAACGACCGATGGTCAAAGCCCGCGCGCAGCGCTGGCGGCGGCACATCGAGCGCGACCATCAGGCCCGGCAGCATCCAGGCCGTGAGCGCGTGCGCGACTCCGACGCCAAACGCAGACCACGCGCCGAACTCGGCGACCGCCGGAATGCGGTTAAAGCACAACGACCAGAAGCCCAGCATGGTCGTGAAGGTCGCGAGTGTCGCAGGGCGAATCAGGTCTCGTCGCGAGAGGCTCGCCGCCGCGGCAGGCGTGGCTCCCTCGCTGCGCATGGTCCGGTAGGTCATGACCAAGTGCACCGCTGCTGCCACCGAAACGGTCAGCAGCACAGGGTCGACGAGGACTGCGATTGGATCGAGTCGCTTGCCAGCCCACGCGCGGAGCGCTCCGACGAACGCGAGCGTCATCGCCGCAGGCGCAAGGGCTGCCACGGCTACGCGCACACTGCGGAACCAGAGCGCCAACAAGAGGAAGAGGCTGGCGGCAATTGCAGGCACCACGCGCGCGCGGTCTTTCGCGACGGCTTCGGCGATGGACTGTTCGACGAACGGCATGCCGCCGCTCACGCAGAGCAGTTGCGGCGGGCTTTGCTTGCGCGCGGCTTCGCAGATCGCGATCGCGTCGGAGTCAGGTTCTAGCGCAAGGCGAAGGACCGCGACGTCGGGGCGAGGATCGAGACGTTCGCCCACGCTGTGCACGCCGGGTTCTTGGCGCAGGGCAGCCGCGAGATCGTTGAGGCGCGACCGATCCTCGCTCGTGAGGTTGCGGTTTGATCGGTGCCGGAACGCGCACACCAGGGTGTCTTGCTCGCCGAACTCTTCTCGCAGCAACAGCTCGTTCGCGGCTTGGGCACTGCCGTCTGCCTGCATCGCCAGGTTGTGGCGGTCGATGGGGATGCCTTCTGCAGCCTGATGAAGCCCTACGAGAACGGGCAGTAGCAGGAGCCAAGTCCATCGCCGAGGCGCAGGCTGAGTGAGGAGCATTCTGTGGACCTCAGCATGCACCGTGCCGCAGCTCGGTTGCAGGGTTACTTGGCACGCTTGCAGGGCCGCAGATGCACTTTCGCCCTGAATCGACGCAGGCTCGACGTTGGCTCTGTGGTTGGCCTGCGCCCTGGTTGTGCAAGATCTGCCTTCAGCTGGTAAGTCCTTCTTGAGCGGTTGCAACGCGGATGTCGCGCTGGGAAGGGCATCGGATGCAGCCGGGAACAACCGGCCTACGCACAATGCCTCGCGCGCCCGGCACGTTGGTTGCCATACTTCGCGCAATGCAGAAGAGCATCCTCGCAGCCGTCGGTGCGGTCGGTTTGCTGTTGATCGGAGCGGTGGGCATCGGCGCCCTCCTTGTTGTCAAGGATCGCTTGCGGATCGAAGTGGCGCTCGATGCGCCTACACCGGACACGGCGGCGATGCTCACCGACGATGTGCGCTCCCTGCAGGCCGACTTCGCAGCGTTGGGGCAGGCGCTCGAAACCCAGTTTGGCGGAATGATGGAGGCGGCTTCGCGCGCTGGGACCGAACAGAAGGAAGGGCAAGAGCGGTTGGTGGCTCTGCTGGAGTCGCTGCGCCGAGGCAATGCCGAGCAGCAGGCGCGCATCGAGCGATTGGAACTTCGCATCCAGGACCTCACCGTCGCAGGTGCGAACTCCAAGTCGCCGCCTGATGCCGCGATCGCTGCTCCATCCGCGCCTACAGGATCCGCCGAGGTTCCTGCCGCGAACGATGCGAAGGCTACGCAGCCTGTGGCACCGATCGCGGACAGTCCAAGCGTTAAAGCCGCGACGCCTGTAGCGAAGCCGGCGAAGGGATTCTTGGGCTTCAAGCTCCCAAGTCGCGCGTTCCAATTCGATCAGACGCAGTCGTTCGAAGTGATCCCAGAAC
>CAIYFF010000341.1 GCA_903925435.1 uncultured Planctomycetota bacterium
AGGCGCCATCGGGTAGCCGAGGCGCGCAGCGCGATCGAGGAAGTGCGCGCCCGTCCCCTTCTTCTGCTCGTAGACCAACGTCGCGCGGCCCATCGACGCATCGACGCGCAGCGCCTTGCCGCCGGGTTGCCGCTTCCACAGTTCTTGCAACAGCCACACGCACGCAGCACAGCGAATGCCTTGCACATCGAGCGTCATGCACACCGAGCCATCCGCTTGCAGGAAGCGCTGCTCATGCTCGGACAACCAGTCCAGCTCCGGAGCGCGCGGCGCTTGGCCAACCGCGCCGAGTTGCCCACCGCCCAACGCGTAGAACTGCTGCAGCCCTTCTTGGGACAAGAGACCGGCCACCGCTTCACATCCCGCGCAGCAGAACGGCGAACTAAGCCTTTCGTCCGGCACGACCAAGCCGCAGTGCGTACACCGCGCAGGTCCGTTCTTCGCAGCGCTCGCAGGGACGTTCGAAATCCGGCCCTGCGCGGTACGTTCCACCATGGTCACGGCAGAAAGGCGCATGACCCGGCAATGTCCCTAGCATTCGATAGTTTCGTTTTCGGCGCGGCCAACTCGGTCCACTGCGCATGCATGTGTGGCCCGCTGGCGCTTGCCTTCGGCGGCGGAGGCCGCGCAGCCACCGCATACCAACTCGGACGGATGAGCTCCTACGCACTCGTCGGGTCGATCCTCGGCGGCACAGGCGCAGCAATTGGCAGCGCCAACTTTGGCGTGCCCTCTGCGACCACTGCCTATGTGCTCGCCGCGGGACTCGTCGTGCTCGCGCTCCTCGGCGAACGTGGCGCGATGAAGATCCCGCTCTTGTCGCGCTTGCTCGGCAAGGTGACGCAGAAGGGTCGCGCGCTGTCGCCTGCGATGCGCGCGCTGCTGCTCGGCGCCACGACGCCGCTGTTGCCATGCGGACTCTTGTGGTCTGCGTGCGCAGGCGCCGCAGTCGCGGGCTCTGCTCTTGCAGGCGCCGAGGTCATGGCGGGCTTTGCGCTCGGCGCAGTCCCGCTGTTGTTGCTCGCGCACGCGAACGCTCCGTCGCTCGCGCGGCGGTTGCCGCCCGCGACGCTCGCATGGATCCAGCGCGGCGCGATGTTGTCGGCAGCGGCGCTGCTGGTCTGGCGCGGCATGCAGGCGTCGAGTGGCGGATGCTGTGCGGAGTAGCTCGATGGACCTTCGCATCCTCAGCTACAACATTCACAAGTGCACCGGCGGCATCGACCGTCGCTACGACCCCGCGCGCACTGCGTCGCTGATCGCGAGCGTCGATCCCGACATCGTGCTGCTGCAAGAGGTGGCCGAGAACGGCGCGTGGTATCGATCCGAGCGACAAGTCGACGTGCTCGGCAACCTGCTCGCGATGCCGCACCGCAGCTACTTCGTCAACGTGCGCTTCGGCCCGCTGCGCGGCCACTACGGCAATGCGATCCTGAGCCGCCACCCGATCGCGTCGTCGACCAACATCGATCTCACGCAAGAAGGCAAGAAGGCGCGCTCCGTGCTGCACGCCGAGATCAAGCTGCCCATATCCGACGGCCACACGCGCACGCTGCACGCCTTCAACCTCCACCTCGGCCTCGGCGAACGCGAACGCCGTCGCCAGCTCGTGCAGTTCTTGGCGGCGCATCCGTTCTCGCACATGCGCCACGCGACGCCCGTCGTGGTCGGCGGCGACTTCAACGACGTCTACGGCACGATCGGCCCGCAGTTGCTCGAGCCCAATGGCTTCGTGGGCCCCAGCAAGCCGCTGCGCACATTCCCGGCCTTTGCGCCGCTGCGCGCGCTCGACGGCATCTACGTGCGCGGCGACATCGACCTCGTCGAACTCGACCGCGTGCGCCACGCTCCGGCCAAAACCGCGTCGGATCACCTGGCGCTGCTCGCCAAGGTGCGCGTGCGCTCCGGCGCGCACTAGCAGGACGGCGGGGGCGTGCGCAGCGGGCGGCTGCGACCTATCGTGTTCGCCCCTGTGAACCTCGCCCCACGCATGCTCCGAACGACGATCGTCGTCTTCTCGCTCGCCGCGCTCGCGGCAGCCCCAAGAGTCCTCGCGCAAGACACGCCCAAAGAGACCCCGAGCGCTGTAGCCACGCACGTCATCGAAGACGGGCAACTGCAGGCCGTGGAAGCGTTCTCCGACAAGTCCGAGTGGATCCGCGAATGGCTGTTCGTCGAGACGCCGTTCGACACGGACGGCGACGGCAAGAAGGACCGCATGCACGTCGACGTGACGCGGCCCGCGCAGACCAAGGACGGCGCGCTCAAGGTGCCGGTGGTCTACGAGACGAGCCCCTACTTCTCGGGCACGGGCCCCATGGACCTCAGCTACTACTGGGACGCCAAGCACGAACTCGGCGCCACGCCGCCCAAGCGCCAGAAGATGGCGCCGATCGGCTTCGGCAAGCGCATCGGCATGATCGCATCGAACGATCCGCTGGTTGCGCGCTGGTTGCCGCGCGGCGTTGCCGTCGTGCACTCGTGCTCGCCGGGCACCGGCTTCAGCCAAGGCTGCCCCACCATCGGCGGCGACAACGAAGCACAGGCGCCGAAGGCTGTCATCGACTGGCTCAATGGCCGCACGAAGGGCTACACGACGCTCGACAGCAACGACGAGGTCAAGGCCGAGTGGTGCACCGGCAAGGTCGCGATGATCGGCACGTCCTACAACGGCACGCTGCCGCTCGCAGCCGCGACCACCGGCGTGGATGGCCTTGTCGCCATCTGCCCCGTGGCGCCCGCGACGTCGTGGTACATGTACTACCGCAGCAACGGCCTTGTCCGTCACCCCGGTGGCTATCTCGGCGAGGACGTCGACGTGCTGTTCGACTTCATTGCGAGCGGCGATCCCAAGCGCCGCGATTGGTGCATCGAGAACGTTCGCGACAACGAGCTGCAAAAGAACCACGACCGCATCACGGGCGACTACAGCGATTGGTGGCAGGCACGCGACTACACCAAGAAGCTCGACAAGGTGAAGGCAGCGGTGCTGATGGCGCACGGCTGGAACGACTGGAACGTGATGCCTGAGCAGAGCGTCACGGTCTACGCGTCGCTCAAGAAGCGCGGCGTGCCCACCATCGCCTACTTCCACCAGAACGCGCACGGCGGCGACCCGCCGTTTGCGCTCGTGAACCGCTGGTTCACGCGATTCCTCTTCGACATCAAGAACGACGTCGAGACCGGCGACAAGGCCTGGATCGTTCGCGAAGGCGACCGCGCCAGCAAGCCGACTGCGTATGCCGACTACCCGCACCCCGAGGCCGCGCCCGTCACGCTGCGCCTCAAAGGCCCCGGCTCTTCGTGTGGCACGCTGCTGCTCAACGTCGACAAGCGCCAACAGCCCGAGACCTTGATCGACGACGTCGGCAAGACCGGCGGCGAACTCGCCAAGCAAGAGACGTCGGACAACCGCCTGCTGTTTGCGTTGCCCAAGCTCGCAGCCCCGCTGCACATCTCCGGCACGCCGCGCCTTCGCGTCAAGCTGTCGTGCAACAAGGAGGCCGCCAACTTCAGCGCGTGGCTCGTGTCGCTGCCCTGGACCGATTCGCGCAAGATCACCGACGACCTCGTCACACGTGGCTGGGCCGATCCGCAGAACCACTCGACGATCATGAAGAGCCAGAAGCTCGTCCCCGGCGAGTGGTACGAGATGACGTTCGACCTCAACCCTGACGACCAAGTGATCCAACCCGGCGAACAGCTGGCGCTGATGCTGTTCTCGTCCGACCGCGAGTTCACGCTGTGGCCCGAGCCCGGCACGAAGGTGACGGTGGATCTGGATGGCACGAGCCTCGAGCTGCCAGTCGTCGGCGGCAAGGACGCGCTGCAGAAGGCTGTGGAAGCAGGGAAGTGAGGGGACACACCATGACCGACCTCTTCACTCCACTCCAGCTCGGCCAGCTCACGCTGCAAAACCGCATCTTCCTCGCGCCGCTCACGCGCTGCCGCGCAAGCGAAGGGCACATCCCCAACAAGCTGATGGCGGACTACTACGCCCAGCGCGCGACGGGTGGATTGCTGATTGCCGAAGCGACGATGGCAATGGCGGGCAACTCGGCGTTCTGGCGCGAGCCCGGCATCTATGACGCTGCGCAGGTCGAGGGCTGGAAGCTCGTGACGCGCGCCGTGCACGCGCGCGGCGGCCGCATCTTCTTGCAGGTGTGGCACGGCGGGCGCGCGACGCATTCGCTGCTCAATGGCGACAAGCAGCCAGTGGCGCCGAGTGCGATTGCGATCACGGACAGTGAGACGCACACGCCAAAGGGCAAGAAGCCGTATGAAGTGCCGCACGCGCTGCTGGACAGCGAGATCCCGGGCATCGTGCAGGGCTTCCGCGCCGCGTTCGACAATGCCAAGCACGCGGAGTTCGACGGCGTCGAAGTGCATGGCGCAAACGGCTACCTGCTCGACCAGTTCTTGCGCGACGGCAGCAATCAGCGCACAGGGCCATATGGCGGCTCGATGGAGAACCGCGCGCGACTGTTGCTCGAAGTCACACAGGCTGCGTGCGACGTCTTTGGCAAGGATCGCGTGGGCGTGCGCATCTCGCCGCTCAACTCCTTCAACAGCATGAAGGACAGCGACCCGACCGCGCTTGCGACGTATGTGGCGCAGCGGCTCGACACGATGCAGATCGGCTACCTGCACCTGATGCGCGCGGACTTCTTCGGCGCGCAGAAGGGCGACCTGCTGACTCCGGTGCGCAAGGCCTTCCGCGGCGTGCTCGTCGCCAACATGGGCTACACGCCCGATGAGGCGAGCGCGGCGGTGGCGAGCGGCGCAGTCGATGCGATTGCGTTCGGCACGTCCTTCCTCGCCAACCCCGACCTGCCGCGGCGCATTCGCGAGAAGGCGCCACTGCAGCAAGCGGACGCCAAGTCGTTCTATACGCCGGGAGCGAAGGGCTACACCGACTACCCAGCGCTGGGCTAGTGGCAATCAGCGGCGATTGCCGCCGCGCGGGCGCGGCGAGTCGCCGACGACATTCCAGTTCCAGCGCCAGCTCTCGCTCGCGGTCGCCTGCGCCACTTCGATCGTGTGGCGCATGGCCTTCGCTTCGAGGTTGCTCGGATCGAACGCGAGAATGCGCGACGTCCAGTCGAGCGCGTTCTTGAAGTCACTCTGCACCGTCAACATGTTGGCGACGTGCAACGCCGACCGAATGCCGCTGTCGTGCAGATGCGCGCCGATCGCGCGCGCCTCGACTGCGAGATCGGAGTCTTCGGCGATGTCCTTGGCCAGCTCCTGCAGCGCCTTGCCAGCGGCCTTGTAGGCGTCGATCGACTGCTCACACAAACGCGCCGACTGGCCAGTGTTCTTGGACTTGGCCAGGCCCTGCGCCTGCAGCTTGTCGCCTTGCGCCACCTTGTCGTGGATCGGCTTCATGCGCTTTTGCAGCGCATCGAGCTTCTTCTGGTCCATCTTCGCCTGACGGTCCGCAGCCGCGGCCGCGACCGACGCTGCGTGCAACTCCTCGACCGCGGCCGAGAGCGCCATCAGCTGCTCATCCGAGCGCTGGTCCGACAGTCTCGACGTCAGCACTCCGAGCGCGCGCTGCGCGATCGTGAGATCCTTGCGCGCAATCGCGGCCTTGCACACCGACTCGACGAGGTCCGCGCCCCAAGAACGGATCGCCGCGACCTGCGTCGCTTCGTCTGGAGTTCCCTTGGCCAACTCCACTGCGCGGCGCGCTTGCACGCCTGCTTGCTGCATCAACTGCATCGACGCGGCCTTCTTCGCCATCGCAAAGCATGCAGCGCTCGTCGTCGGATTGGAGACAGCGAGCTCAAACGCAAACGCCGACTCCGGCGTGAAGTCCGCCAGCTTGCGCGTCAGCGTCATTTCGCCGCCGAGCACAAACGCCTTGTAGCGCGCGTTGTCGCCGTCGAGGGCGATGGGCAGAACGAGTTCGCTCCGTCCATCCGTGGTTTCGAGCGACAGCTTCGTCGGCTCTTGCGCGAGCAACGAAGCGAGAGGACACAGCAATGCAGTCGCGAGGAAGATCGTCTTCATGAGAGAGTTCGGCAGCAGACGCACGAGCGCGACGGGCTGCCGATCCCACGATGCTACGGGGAGTTGCCCCGCAAACGTGCGCGCAGTTCCTCACGGCCACGCGCGCGGAAGCCGATACACCCCTGCTCCAACCGCCATGCTCATCCTCCGCATCACCGCTGCCGCGCTGCTTTCGGCGCCGTTCTTGCCCCAGGATCCCAACGCGCCCAAGTCGACGGTGCCGCTCGCCAGTGGCGTGACGTTCGCGGATCCACTGACCCTGCGCGCGCCGCACGACTTCTTGCGCGGCTTCCCGGCCAAGGTGTCGGAGCACGTCGCCAACGCGGTCGTCGAGATCCCGTGCGGCACCAACGAGAAGTGGGAAGTGAAGCAGGACGGCGTGATGCGTTGGGACCTCAAGAACGGCGCGCCGCGCGTCGTCGAGTATCTCGGCTACCCCGCCAACTACGGCATCGTCCCGCGTGCCGTGCTCGGCAAGGAGATCGGCGGCGACGGCGACCCGCTCGACATGCTCGTGCTCGGCCCGGCGATGCCGCGCGCCACGGTCGCACCCGTCAAGGTGATCGGGATCATCCACCTCGTCGACGGCGGCGAGACGGATGACAAGTTGCTCGCAGTCGTCGAAGACGGCCCGCTGGGCAAGATCGACAGCCTCGGCGACCTCGACCGCGAGAAGCCCGGCATCACCGCGATCCTCAAGACGTGGTTCGAGAACTACAAAGGCCCCGGCAAGCTCACGTGCTCGGGCTTCGGATCGCGCGGCGACGCACTGGAGTTGTTGACGAAGTGCGAAGCGTCGTTTGCGCACAACGAGAAGAAGTGACGCACGATCGCAGCAGCACGGAGCGCTACTTGCCCTTCTTGGGCTCGTCCGCGATTGGTCGCGTTGCGTCGAGGCGCGCCTTGTAGCGCTCGCGATCCGAAGCCT
>CAIYFF010000342.1 GCA_903925435.1 uncultured Planctomycetota bacterium
CCTCCTCACTGCCCGTGTCTGTCCGCTAGCCCGACCGCTTCTGGCTGCTTCAGCGCACGACAAACCGCTGCCCAGGCGGCGCCTGGAGCGGAGGGCTCTGCGAACCTTGGCCTGCCAAGACGGCCAGCTGGACTGTCCAGTCCGTGCCCCAAAACGCGGGATCGTTGGGGATGGGGATTCCCTGTGCCGCCGAACCAAGCAGCAGCCCGGGCAACGTCACTGCCGCGCCCAAGTCGAGATAGACGTGGAGGTCTGGGTTCACTAGCAGGGGGCTCTGCGCGGTCCAGCCGACTACCAAGAAGCCGACGCAGTTTGCCGGCACATCCGTCGTCACCTGAACCGTCCCGCCCGCCAGCAGTCCAAATGGCGTAAGTCCCAGTCTTCCTAGGGCTACGGACGCCGCTGGGGCCGTGGAGGTGACGCTGCCAACCCAGGCGCCTGGCGCGTAGCAGCGGGTCATGGCGATCGGAGCCAAGCCGCCTGCCTGCACGGCGCCGCCAACGATCGAGGTGTCTTCGACTGCGACTGGGGCCGATCCGACCGTGGTGAGCCCACACCCGTCCAGTCTCGATCCGCGTATGCGAACCGGGGCGCCGCCGCTGCCGAGTTGCAGGCTCGGGCCAGACGCACGAAGGTTGTTCGTGAAGACATTCCCGCCAACTCCGCCACCGATGAATCGGACTGCGCCCGCGAGGTCTGAGTCCTCGACGACCGAATCCACTCCAGCTCCCACGGAACCGAGCGACACCGCTTCGCCCTGTGGGCTGCGAATCGTCAGCATCCTGGCCTCGACGCTGGTCGCCGCCGCAGGGGCGCCCGCCACCGCCAACCCGTTCTGAGCCACGGCCCGGAGCTGGAGGATGCTCAGCTGAGTCGCTCGGTTCGATCCCGTCGTCCGCCGCACCGTGACTGCGGTGTTGCTGCACTCGATGGAGGTGCGCTCGATCTGAGCCAGCAGCGCTCCACCCGAACCCGACAGCACATCGAGGCCGTTCGTGGCGTTTCGGATCTCCGAATCGAAGCAAACGAACACGCCCGTGCGATCTTGGGGCGAATCATCCACGACCACAGGGCTGTGGGTGCCGTCGAACGCGCAGCGCGTCAGCAACAGCCGCGTGAATCCGTTCGTGCTCGTTCCGGCAACGCGACAGCCGAACTGCGGCTGCCCGGCGAATGACACGTGGTCGAGGACTGTGCCGCCAAAGGATGCATCCGTCTGCTGGATGTCGATGCCGTAGGGGCCACCGCGCAGGATCAGGTTGCGCCAACTGCAGAAGTTGCTGACCGATCGGAAGCCGTGCTGCACGCCGGGCCCCGTGAAGTCGATCTCGGCATCGCCGTTGTAGCCCTGGAGCAAGAACCCATGGGGCCAGTCCTGGATCACGTCGAAGTCGCGCTCCACCGTGATCGTCGGCACCGAGCTCGCGTCGATGTTGATCCACGCGATGTCCGAGCCTGCGCCACTCAGCTGGGCAAGCTCGCCAAGCGACAGTTGCGTCGGCAGCAGCGTGCGGTTGTGCAGCTGGATCGCCTCGTTGACCGAGAGCAACCCATCGCCGACGACGCCGTGAGACAGCGGGTCATTCACTTCGGCGATCGAGTGAACCACTCCACGTCGCGGCCCGGATCCGCCGACGGACACCTTTTCTGCGGGCTGTGCCACACCGTTCAGCAGCGCGGCTGCGAGCCACGGAGCGAGTCGTTTGGTCTTCATGCAGGAAGGCTGTGGCGTCTGCGAATCGCAACCCGCGATGCACCGGTGCACCGCAGGCTCGGTCACGCATCATGCCACATCTGCTTCCCCGCGCAGGGGGCACGCCCTCGCGCGGTTGAGCGCAATCTGCAGGCGCTGCGCGTATCCACCGCCGATGGCGGTGGGGCGTCCACTCACCTCGCCTGGGCGAACTTCTGCCGAATGCGCACCGCCCGCGCGAGCCCGTCCCGCGATTGCAGCAGTTTCATCACCACATCCTGGTCGAGGCCTCCGCGCGCGAGCGCTCGATCGACCACGTCGAGCGAGCCCGAGTCCGCGTGCGCTTGGACGAACGCATCGAGCCAAGCGGGCATGAAGAAGATCTTCCGGTTGGCCTTCACCCACTGCGCTTGCTCGAGCGCGCGCGCGAGGAACGGCCGTGTCAGTTCACCCTGCGCAGGCCAGTGGAAGTTCGCGAGGCTGTCTTGCGCCCACTGCTCTGGGGGCGCATCGAGTCGCAGGTAGGCCGCGAAGTAGGACTCTTTGGACTCCGCAGTCGCGATCGCCGCCTGCGCGAGGAACGCCTCGCGCTCGACGTCCTGGCCTGCGAATGCTCCACGAACGACCGCGATCGCGCGTTCGCGCTCTGCCAAGTCGGGCTCTGATGCGAGCATCGCGGCCAGCGCAAGGAACCGGTCTTCCTTGCCAGCCTTCAATTCCGGCGGCGTGTCTTCCGCGATCCCCAGCGCCACCGCACGGCACAACCGCTTCGAACCAGGGCCTCTTCCGTTGCGAGCGAGCCACCGAAAGATCGGCAGTTCGCGACCGCTCTTCGGTTCTCCAAGTTGTCCGAGCAGAGTCGTCTCTGCCTGTTCGCGCAATCCGGTCGCACGAGCCTCCGGCAAGTATCGCCCGACGCAGGTGGCGAGCATGTCGAGCAGCCATGCATGCGTGTCGGCGTCGGACTCTCGCGCAAGCACGTCGAGCGCCGTCTCCGCGAACGCCGCGGGATCGAGTTCGGCTTCGCGAACGGATTCGAACAGGCAGCCGACCATCACGGCGCGCAGCATGACGTCCTTCGTGGCTGCTGCATGGGACAGCATCCACTGCTGGCTCGCAGCATCTGGCAAGAACTGCGCATAGGCCACGTCGCGCGGATTGGGCACCACGCATGCGATGCGCTGTTTGCCGATGAGCTCTTCTGCGCTCGCTTCTTCGCCATCGCATGCGACCTTCGCCGTCGACATCGACCCATCCTGCGAGATGACGAGCAACTCGATGCGCAACGGCCATGCGCCTTCGCCGTTGACCGCCTGCTGTCGCACGCGCGCGGTCAGCGCCTTGCCATCTGCGTCGTTCTGCCACTCGACGCGCACGCGAGGGAGCGACGCCGACAACAGCCAGCGTTGCGACCATCGCGACAAGTCGCTCGAGGATGCCTCTTCAAGCGCGTCGGCGAGATCGCGCCACGATGCATTGCCAAACCTGTGCTTCCGCAAGAACAGGTTGACGCCTTTGCGGAACGCCGCGCTGCCAAGCCGGTCATCGAGTTCACGAAGCACCGCGGGTGCCTTGTTGTAGACGATCGGTCCATATGCCGACTTCGCGTCGGCGAGGTTGGCCAGATCCTGGAAGACCGGAACGGTGCCAGGCGTTGCATCCACTTCGTAAGCGCGCGGCTTCACGCGTTGCATGAAGCGAAGCCACGACTGCCGCTCCGGCTCAAGGACTGCCATCGCCTCGTGCGCAACGAAGGTCGCAAAGCCCTCCTTCAGCCAGAGGTCGTCGAACCATCGCATCGTCACGAGGTTGCCAAACCATTGGTGGCTGAGTTCGTGGTAGACGAGCGCGCTGAGTCGAGAGAGAACGCCAGCGGTGGGTTCGTGGTCGAAGCACAGCGCCTTCTCGCGATAGAAGATCGCGCCAGCATGCTCCATGCCGCCGTAGGGGAAGCCCGGCAGCAGCACGATGTCGAGTTTGTCGAACGGATACGGCTCGCCAAAGTACCCGCACAGCCACTGCAGACCGTCGCCGTGCATGCGAAGCAGCGTCGGTTCGTCGAGGCGCGCGCGCTCGCTCTCGCGGAACCAGGTGCGCATGGTGGAGCCCTGCGCGATGCCTGGGATCGTCGGCAATGGCGACTCGATCTTCGCAAACGGCCCGCATGCGAATGCCATCAGGTAGGTCGGCAGCGGCTTCGTTTGCGCGAACGTCCAACGTCGAGTTCCTTCGTTTGGCTCCGACGCGCTTGCGGCGCCGTTTCCGATGGCGCTCCACGACTCGTCGATGCGCAGCGACACGTCGAAGCGCGCCTTGATGTCCGGTTGGTCGAAGCACGGATACAGGCGATGCGCGTCGGCGGGCACGACGAGCGTGTAGCAGTATTCACTGCCGTCGCTGGGGTCGCGGTAGACGTTGCACGGCGTGCTCGCTGCCGCTGCCTTGGATGCGACGCGCAGTCGCACTTCATTCGATCCCGTCGCCAGCGTCGTCGCGGGCAGCACGATGTGGTCGTGCACG
>CAIYFF010000343.1 GCA_903925435.1 uncultured Planctomycetota bacterium
GTGCTTAACCTGGGCCTTGCTCGCTCGCGTTTCGACGCGCGCCAGATGGTTGCCCACGGCCACGTTCAGGTGAACAAGAAGCGCCTCGACATCCCCAGCTACCTCGTTCGCCCGGGCGATGAGGTGCAGATTGTCGGCGGTGAGAAGATCACCAAGAAGGCCACAGACGCGGTCGAGATGAACAAGGGGCAGGCTCTGCCTTCTTGGCTCGAGGCCACGCCTTCGGAGCTCAAGGGCAAGATCGTTCAGCTGCCCAAGCGCGAAGACGTGCCGCACCCCATCAATGAGCAGTTGATCATCGAGCTCTGCTCGAAGTAGTAGGAGGGCTCCCGACCATGCGTATTCGTTGGCGCAACTTCGAGTTGCCGTCTCAGGTCAAGATGGACCACGAGACGGCGACCAACCAGTATGCCAAGTTCACTGTCGAGCCCTTCGAGAAGGGTTTCGGCGCGACCATCGGCAACGGGCTTCGGCGCGTTCTGCTGTCTTCGATCGAGGGCACCGCGGTTACGTGGGTTCGCATCGAAGGCGTGGTGCACGAGTTCTCGACGATCCCGGGCGTGCTCGAGGACGTCACGCAGATCATCCTCAACATCAAGAAGCTCCGCGTTCGTATGCATACGGACGCGCCGACCACCCTGCGCATCGACGTTAGCAAGCGCGGCGAGGTCAAGGCTGAGGCGATTGAGGGTGACCACAACATCGAAATCGCCAACCCGGATCTGAAGATCTGCACGCTCACGGAAGATGTCCGTTTTGCGTGCGAGATGCAGGTCAAGAAGGGCCGCGGTTACGTCACCGCCGAGGAGAACGTCAACGAGGAGATGGAGGTCGGCACGATTCCGGTCGACTCGATCTTCAGCCCAGTTCATCGCGTGAAGTACGCAATCGAGAACACGCGCGTCGGCAAGTCCACGGACTACGACCGCTTGGTTCTCGAGGTGTGGGCTGACGGCACGGTGACGCCTGAGATGGCTCTGGTTGAGGCCAGCAAGATCTACAGGAAGCACCTGAACCCGTTCGTCCAGTACTTCGAGCTCAAGGAAGACCTCGCAGTGGATGGCGGAGTCCTTGCACCCGAGGGTGACGAGGGCGCCAAGCGCCGCGAGATGGCGGACCTGTTGGCTCGCAGCATCGACATGCTGGAGCTCTCGGTTCGTTCGAAGAACTGCCTGGACAGCGAGAACGTCCTTACTCTGCGCGACCTCGTGCAGATGGCGGAGCCGGAGCTCCTCAAGGTGCGCAACTTCGGCAAGACGTCGCTGAAGGAAGTGAAGAACAAGCTCGCAGCGCTCGGCCTTGCGCTGGGCTTGAACGTCGAAGACTACAAGTGAGAACGCGACGCGCGTCGGCCTGATTCCGCCGCGCGTCCATCGGAGATCCAGCCATGATGCACAACGTTGCGGGCAAGTCCCTCGGTCGTAACTCGGCGCACCGCGCCGCCCTGCGCAAGAACCTTACTGTCTCGCTGATCCTTCACGAGCGCGTGGTTACCACGTTGCCGAAGGCGAAGGCCCTGCGGCCTCACGTCGAGAAGGTCATCACTCTCGGCAAGAAGAACACGCTCGCCAATGTTCGCCGCGCCGCCGCGCTGCTGCAGGACAAGGAAGCTGTGAAGAAGCTCTTCGATGTCATCGGTCCGCGTTACGCGAACCGCGCCGGTGGTTACACGCGCATCATGCGCATGGGTGACTACCGCATCGGCGATGGCGGCTCGAAGGCTGTGTTCGAACTCGTCGACAACAACGTGCTGGAGCGCAAGCTCAGCGCCGTGTCGACCGAGTCTGCGGAGGCTCCGGCGGAGGCCACCCCGCGAAGGCCAAGCGGTCCAAGAAGGCCGGCGCAGGCGCCTGATCGCATCGCTGCGATCGGTATCTGATGCTTGAGGACGCCCGCGATTGCGGGCGTCGTCGTTTCTGGCGCGAGGTTGCGCGCCTTCAGCGGCGCGTGAAGGACATGTTCTCAGGTCCCACTACGAGCGCGAACTCATCGAGGAGCGCGTCGGTGACCTGGATGCTGGCGTCGCAACGTACTCGGTGCACGTGGCCTTCTTCTTCGACGTCCAGGTGCAGCGATTGGCTGCCTCGATGTTGTTCGCAGATTGCTGCGATGCGCGCCAGCGTGGAGTCGCTCACAAGCAAGCCGCGTAGCAGGAGCACGAGGCCGGACACTTCCCTCCGAACCACTTCGTTGGCGGGCTCGATCTCGTCGAGGAGCAGCGCTCGCTCCTCGCTCTTCTCGTCGATGCGGCCTGAGAGGAACACGATGGCATCGTCGACGATGCGGTCCTTGTGGCGCTGATAGGCGCGAGCGAAGCACGTGACCCCAATGGTTCCGTCGAGGTCCTCCAGTTGGAAGCGAGCCATCTTCTGGCCGGCGTTCTTGCCCTGCTTGATCTGAAGGACGCGCACCGAGCTGACCATCCCAGCGATTCGCACCGTCTCGCCGCCTGCGACGGAACCTGCGGACGCGGTGGTGTGACCTGCGACACGACGGAGGAACGCTCCTCGTTTCTCGAATGGGTGGCCAGACAAGTAGAACCCGAGCGACTCCTTCTCGCGTTGGAGGCGCTCTGCTTCGGGCCACTCGTCCACATGCGTGCCAGTTGCAGTCACCGCGCTCTCCTTCGGCGCTGCAGGTGCGCCGAAGAGCATCTTTTGGCCGCGTCGCCGATCGTCGCGCGCGATCGCCGAGGAACGCAGCGCAGACTCGATCGATTCGAGCGTGGACTTACGGCTTCTGCCCAGGCCGTCGAATGCGCCGGCCTGGACCATCGCTTCGAGGGCTGTCTTGTTGACGACGTTTGCGTCGAGGCGTTCGCATAGATCTTCGAGCGACCCGAACGGCCCGCCCTTCTGTCGAGCCTCTGCGATGAGGTCTGCGGCCCTTGCTCCAAGCCCCTTGATCGCGCCGATGCCGTAGCGGATCGCCCCGTCTTCGACGTGGAACCGCCGCATGCTGTGGTTGACGCTCGGCATCAAGATCCTGACGCCGTTCCTTCGCGCCTCATCGACGAACTCCTTGATCTTGTCGGAGTTGCCGGATTCGACAGTCAGGTTGGCTGCAAGGAACTCAATCGGGTGGTGGGCCTTGAGCCAGGCAGTCTGGTAGGTGACCAGCGCATACGCCGTCGAGTGCGACTTGTTGAAGCCGTAGCCGGCGAAGTACTCCATCGTCTCGAACAGTTCCTTCGCGAACTTGTCGCCGTAGCTGCGCGACACGGCTCCCGCGATGAACTGGTCTTTGAACTTCGCCATCACCTCCGGCTTCTTCTTGCCCATCGCCTTGCGGAGGTTGTCGGCGTCGCTCATCGAGAACGCGCCGATCAAGTTGGCGATCTGCATCACCTGCTCTTGGTAGACGATGACTCCGTAGGTGGGCTCGAGAACCGGGCGCAGGTCGTTGTTGGGATACTTGGTCTCTTCTTCGCCGTGCTTGCGGCGCACGAACATGTCCACCATGCCCGAACCCAACGGGCCTGGACGGTAGAGCGCGAGCACTGCGATCACGTCCTCGAAGGTGTCAGGCTTGAGTCGCGAGAGCAGCTCGCGCATGCCTGAAGATTCCAACTGGAACACGCCCTGAGTCTCGCCGCGCGTCATCAGCGCGTAGGTGGGTGCGTCGTCGAGCGGCAGCTTGGACAGGTCGATTTGCTCGCCCTTCACGAGTTCGATGAGCCGCGTGGCCTCGGTCAAGATCGTGAGCGTCTTGAGGCCGAGGAAGTCCATCTTGAGGAGGCCGACCTCCTCGAGTTCCGTCATCTGCCATTGCGTGATGACGTCATCGCCGTTCTTGCAGAGCGGCGCATAGTCCCGCAGCGGGCGGTCGGCGATCACCACTCCAGCGGCGTGCACCGACGAGTGGCGCGCGAGCCCCTCGAGCTTCAGCGAGAGGTCGAACAGGCGCTTGTGCGCAGGCGAGCTGTCGCGGATCTGCTTGAGCTCTGGATCGCTCTCAAGCGCAGCTTCGAGCGACGCGCCTGGGCCCTGCGGCACCTTCTTGCAGAGCTTGTCGATCTCCGCGATCTCGAAGTCGAGCACGCGGCCGACGTCGCGAAGCACGCCACGACTTGCCATCGTGCCGAACGTGATGATCTGGCAGACGCAATCGTCGCCGTACTTCTTGCGGACGTATTGGATCACCTCGTCCCGGCGATCGCCGCAGAAGTCGATGTCGATATCTGGCATCGAGATGCGGCCCGGGTTGAGGAAGCGCTCGAACAGCAGCGCGTATCGCAGCGGATCGACATCGGTGATCTGCAGCACGTAGGCGACGATCGAACCTGCCGCGGAGCCGCGGCCGGGGCCGACCGGGATTCCCATGTCCTTCGCCTTCAGGATGAAGTCTTGGACGATGAGGAAGTAGCTGACAAACCCGAGCTTCTTGATGACCTGGATCTCGTAGTCCAGCCGCTGCTGGATTGGCTCCGAGATCTCGCCGTAGCGCATGCGCGCGCCTTCCTTGCAGCGGCGCGCGAAGAACTCCTCCGTCGTCTCGCCCGTGTCGGGCTTGAAGATCGGTAGATGGTAGACGCCGAACTTGATGTCGACTTTGCAGCGCTCGGCGATTGCGACGGTCTGCGCCAGCGGATCGAGCCAACCGTCGAACGCCGCGGCCATCTCCGCGCGTGACTTCAGATACAGCTCGCGCGATGGCATGCGGAAGCGATCTTGGTCGGCCACCGTCTTGCCGCCGCGGATGCACAGCATGATGTCGTGCGCGAGCCAGTCATCCTTCTTCAGGTAGTGGACGTCGTTGGTCGCGACGCACGGGATGCCCGTTCGTTTGCTGACTTCCCGCTTGCCGGCGGTCACGGTGCGCATGACTTCGCTGCCGTTCTCGCCGACTTCGAGGAAGAACCGGTCCGCTCCGAAGAGATCACGCAGCTGGCCAGCTGCTGCGACCGCGGCTGCGCCGTCGTTCTGCTGAAGGCACTGCCCGATCCATCCATGCGTCGAGCCA
>CAIYFF010000344.1 GCA_903925435.1 uncultured Planctomycetota bacterium
AGCTGTGCAAAGGCAAGCCGCGCCTTCACTGGGCGCATCAACGCGGCGGCGGGCGACTGCTGCGGTCGCCTGGGATGTTCGAGGACTTGCTCAAGATCCTGTTCACCACGAACTGCACCTGGGCCGCGACCACATCGATGACGCAGAAGCTCGTCGACGCGATCGGCATGCCAGCGCCTGGCGGGATGCGCGCATTCCCGACCGCGCACGAGTGCGATCGCGAGGCTTCGTTCTTCCGCGACGTGGTGCGCGCGGGCTATCGCGCAGACGCGTGCGTGCAGTTGGCGCAAGCGTTCGCGCGCGGCGCACTCCGCGACGAGCAGTTCGCGGACACTGCGCTACCGACGCCGGAGTTCCGCAAGCGACTGCTCGCGCTGCGCGGCTTTGGCCCCTACGCGGCAGGGCAGGCGCTGCGGCTGTGCTCGCGCTTTGACGACCTGGCGCTCGACTCGTGGTGCCGCGCGCAGATGGCCACGATCCTGGAAAGGACGACGGCACCGAATGACACGTGGTTTGCGCGCCGCTACGAAGGCTTTGGTCATTACGCAGGATTGGCAATGTGGTGCGAGCTGACTGCGTCGTGGCATTGCAAGTGACGCAACGCCGAGAATGCATTACGCCGGGGTGAAATAGCCATCCGCAACGGCTTGCCGATGGCGCGGAAATGCCCTTGGCAACGCGCAATTCGCCATTGCAAGCGCGATCTCGCATCGGCAATGTTCCCGCCCCTCATTCGTGACTCACCCATAGCCCGGCCACGCCCTGCCCGCGTGACCTCGCAATGATCCGCCGCATTCCTCTCCGTGTTGCGTTGCTCGCGCTGTCTTCGACAAGCGTGTTGGCGCAGGCATTCCCGCCGCATCAGCCGGCCTACATGCCCGCGCCCCCTGCGCCGCCGGAGAACCCGACGACGCTCGAGCGCTCGTTGCTCGGCAAGGCGTTGTTCTGGGACGAGCAGTTGTCGTCGTCGCGCACCGTTGCGTGCGGCACGTGCCATCGGCCCGACCACGGCGGTTGCGATCCGCGCACCACGGAGTCGATGCATCCTGGAATGGACGGCGCGATGGGAACGGCAGATGACGCTCGCGGCTCCGCCGGCGTCACGCGCCATGCAAAGGACGGCGACTGCAAGCCGAGCGAGATGTTTGGCCTCCGCCCGCAAGTGACGCGTCGTCGCGCCTTGCCGGTCATCAACGCGGCCTACGAAACCGAACTGATGTGGGACGGCCGCGCGGGCTCGTCGTTCCATCACCCCGAGACCAAGCAACTGCTGCTGCCAGAACTCGCAGCGCTCGAGGAGCAAGCGAGCCACACGCCGGTCGATCCGAGCAAGATGGCGCACCTTGGCCGCACGTGGGAAGAAGCAGCGCGCGAACTCGCGACGCTGCGTCCGCTCGCGCTCGCATCCGACGTGCCGGGCGACCTCGCGTCGTTCTTGCAGAACCGCACCTACGAGCAACTGTTCACGGCCGCGTTCGGCAGCCCGCGCATCGACGTGACGCGCGTCGCAATGGCGCTCGCGGCCTACCAGCGCACGCTGATCTCGGACCAGTCCGACCTCGACCTCGCGCTCGCTGGCGTGCGTCGGTTGTCCGACTCGGCGCATCGCGGACACGCGCTGTTCGAGAAGCACTGCGCGTCGTGCCACTCCGACTTGCAGTCGCACGAACATCCGGCGACCAACGACTTCCGCCGCACGGGCGTCCGCCCGATCGACGAGGACGTCGGCCGCTACGCGGTCACCGGAAACCCCGAGGACCTCGGCAAGTTCAAGGTGCCGAGCCTGCGCAACGTCGCACTGCGCACGCCCTACATGCACAACGGCGGCATTCCGACGCTGCGCGCGGTGCTCGACTTCTACGACCGCGGCGGCGACCACGGGCCGGCGATCGACCCGCTGGTCAGCGCAATCCGCGGCAAGCTCAGCGATGAGGACAAGGACGACCTGATCGCGTTCTTGCAGAGCCTCACCGATCCGCGCGTCGAGCACTCGGAGCCGCCGTTCGACCGGCCGCGCCTGTGGACCGAAGGACCCCATGTGCCGGTGCGCCTGGGCTCGCCGACCTCTGGCAGCAGCCCGTATGCGCCGCAGGTGATCGCGCTCTCGCCGCCATTCCACGGCAACCGCAAGTTCACGGTCGCCGCCGAGAACGTGCCGCCCGGCGCAGAGCACTCGCTGTTCTTGGACTTTGCGCGCTTGCCGACGCAAGGCGTGATGCTTGGGCACCCAACCTTCTTGGCTGGCTCGCAGCTGCGCTACTACGGCTGCGGCAAGACGCGTTCGATGCCGGACGGCAGTGGCTACGCGTCGAAGACGCTCGAAGTGCCCGCCGATCCGTTCTTGATCGGGCTGCGCATCTACGGCCAGTGGTTCTTCGAGGACCCGCGCGGGCCCAACGGCCTGGTCTCGTCGGCCACGTTCACGTCCGTCGTCTTCTGATTTGGTGGGATATTCTGTCTGAGGGAACAGCCGTCCGGAGCACGCGCGTCCGACCCCGGCGAGTTCCCCCCATGACACGGCGTGAATGGCCCAGTTGACGTTACCCAGGTCGAACCCGAACCTAGCGTCGCTGCCCTCAACGCCCACCACCCGATGCACATCTCCCTGCGCGTTTGCTTGGTCACCGCAGCGCTAGCCGCCACTCAAGCGGCCCGCGCGCAGACCTTCTTCCCCCCAGTCCCAACGCCGCCCGGCAATCCGACGACGCCACAGAAGGCGCTGCTCGGCAAGGCGCTGTTCTGGGACGAGCAACTGTCCTCGGACCGCACGATCGCGTGTGGCACGTGCCACATCTTCGGCCACGGCGGCACCGATCCGCGCTCCACGAACGCGACGCACCCCGGCCCTGACGCAGTGTTCGGCACCGCCGACGACATCCACGGTTCGCCTGGCGTCGTGCGCCAGGATGCCGCGGGCAACCAGATCGGCGATGCGATGTTTGGCGTGCGGCCCCAATCGACGAAGCGCCGCGCGCCGTCGGTCATCAATGCCGCGTACGAAACCGTGCTGTTCTGGGATGGCCGCGCGACGGACGTGTTCACCGACCCGACCACGGGCCTCGTGTCGCTGCCCTACTACGCGGCGCTCGAAAGCCAGATCTCTGGGCCGCCAGTCAGCGACGTCGAGATGAGCCACATGGGCCGGCCGTGGACCGCGATCGCGACCGACATCGCCAACCTGGAACCGTTGGCGCTCGCAGACCAGCTGCCCGCCAACCTCGCGGCGCTCGTCGCAGGCCAGACCTACACGCAGTTGTTCAACAACGTGTTCGGCCCCGGCGGCGTCACCGCGGAGCGCATCATCTTCGCGATCGGCGCGTATGAGCGAACGCTGATCGCCGACCAGTCGCCGTTCGACCTGTTCAACGCCGGCCTCGCGACGCTCACGCCCGAGGAGATCCGCGGCCGCAGCGCGTTCATCACGCTCAACTGCAACTTCTGCCACAGCGACGTAGTTGGCATCGACCCGACGCCGAGCGCGTCGTTCCCGGCGGTCTTCCAACTCGGCCTGCGCCCGAGCAACGAAGACAACGGTCGCCAAGCGGTCACCGGCAACCTGTGGGAAGAGGCGAGCTTCAAAA
>CAIYFF010000345.1 GCA_903925435.1 uncultured Planctomycetota bacterium
CTGGCATCCGCACGAACGCGAGGTCCTTGCCGAGGTCGCCGGTGACGCAGCCTGCGGTGCGAAGCAACCGACGGCACGTGTCGACGCGGCCGTCGCGGCGGTTCTTGCCGAAGAACACGCCGACGAGGTCGTCGCGGTCGAGAGCATGGATGCGATCGCCGAGGCCTTCGAGATGCGCAGCGACTTGGAGCAGCAACTCGCTCGACGGGTTGGCCCACTCCACGAAGTTGCGCTGGATCTGCAGGTCCTCTTCGCGCCACAGCAGTTCGCAGTAGGAAGCAAGGCCGTCGCGGCCTGCGCGTCCGATCTCCTGGTAGTAGGCCTCCAGCGTGCGGGGGATCTGCCAGTGGAGGATCGCGCGGAGGTCGCTCTTGTCGACGCCCATGCCGAACGCGTTCGTCGCGAGAATCAGCGCGTCCTTGCTCTGCTCGAACGCGCGCTGCTGCGTCTTGCGTTCGTGCGCCGACAGATCGCCGTGGTAGACGAGCGGTTTATGCCCGCGCCGCTGCAGCATCGACTCGGTTCGCGCGAGGTCGCCGATCAGCGCGAAGTAGAGGATCGCCGGTCCGCCGGTGCGTTCGAGCACGGCTTCTGCGCGCGCGAGTTTGTCTTCGTCGCTGTCGCACTCGCGCACCGACACGAACAAGTTCTCGCGCTCGATGCCGGTGTGGAACAGCGGGTCCTCCGTGAGGCCCAGCGTGGTGCGCACGTCGTCCTGCACATCGGGCGTCGCGGTCGCGGTCAGCGCGAGGCACGGCGGGTTGCCCAATTCGCGCCGGATGACGCCGAGTTGAAGGTAGTCGGGGCGGAAGTCGTGGCCCCAGTGACTCACGCAGTGCGCTTCGTCGATGGCGAGTCGCGCGATGCCGACGGACTTGGCCCAGGCCAAGAAGCCGGGCACGCGAAAGCGCTCCGGCGTCACGTAGAGCAGTCGGATCTCGCCGCGCGCTGCCTGCGCCATCCGCTCTTCGCGCTCGTGGCGTTCGCACAGGCTGTGCACGCAGGCGGCGGGGATGCCCTTTCTGCGCAAACCTGCCACCTGATCCTCCATCAACGCGATCAACGGACTGATGACGAGCGTGAGGCCCGGCTGCATCAGCGCGGGCAGTTGATAGCAGAGCGACTTGCCTTCGCCGGTCGCCATCACGACGAGCGCGGAGCCGCCGCCGAGGAACCTGCGCACGACCGCCTCCTGCTCGCCGCGGAATGCGGCGAAGCCGAAGTGTCGCTGCAAGGCGTCGTGGAGCGGGTCGGTGGGCATCCGCGACAGACTACCCGCCAGCATGACCATCGAGGCAAGCGCCCGTCGCGATGGCGAAGCCCTGCGCCGCTGCCGTTAGTCTCCACGGATGCGCATCGGTGGGTTGTTCCGCTTCGTGTTGGCTGCGTTCCTCGCGATCGCGGCAGTAAGAGCTCAATCCGACGGGTCGTCTGCAGCCTTGCGGCAGCAAGCGCTCGAAGCGCTCGAGCAGCAGATCCGCGACAACGAGGCGCAGCTAAAGGACGCGCTGCTGCAGCCGACGCGCGATGCTGCGCGCCTCGCGGAGCTGCGCGAGACCGATGCGCAACTGCGCGATCGTTTTGCGGCGCTGGCGAGCGGCTTCGACGTCGCGCAAGTTCGTTCCCCGAAAGTCTCGGACTACGAACTGCAGGGCGAGGTCACGCGACTGCTGAAGCCGCTGGTTCGCGCGCTGTCCGATGCCACCGAGGCGCCGCGCCAGATCCAGGAACTGCAGGCGCAGCGCGAGCAGTTCCTGCAGCAACTCGCGGACGCGGAGCAAGTCGTGAAGGGGCTCGAGGACACGCTGCGCGAGCAGACGGCGCGCGGCGCCGCCGCAGGCGTGCGACAGGAACTGGAGACCTCGATGAAGTCCTGGCGCAAGTTCGCGGAGGATCTTCGCGAAGAGGCGTTGGTGCTCGGCGCGCAGGTCGACGCGCTCGAACGAACGAGGGCACCCGTTGCCGAAACGGTCCGGAACGCAGTCGCCAACTTCGTGCGCCGCCGCGGTTTCAGCATCGTGCTCGCGCTCGGTAGCGCCGCGCTCGTCGTCGTGATTTTGCGGGCGCTGCATCGCGGGCTCGCACGTTTGGCGGCCAAGAGTCCGCGCAAGCTGCCGCTGCGGTTGTTCGAAGTCGCGTTCCAGGCGGTCGCCGTGATCGGCGCTGCGTTCGCAGTCGTGCTCGTCTTCTACTTGCGCGGCGACTTCGAACTGTTGGCGCTCGTGATCGTGTTCTTTCTCGGCCTCGGCTGGGCGCTGTCGCGTTCACTGCCGTCGTTGTTGGAGCAGTTGCGGCTCCTGTTCAACGCAGGCTCGGTTCGCGAAGGCGAGCGCGTGATCGTCGATGGCCTGCCATTCCGCGTCGAAGCGCTGCGGTTCTACAGCCGGCTCGCCAATCCAGAGTTGCAGGGCGGCGTGCTGCGGGTGCCGCTGCGCGATCTCGTCGGCAAGACGTCGCGCCGCTCGTCGCCGGACGAGCCATGGTTTGCGACACCGGCGGGGGATTGGGTGCTGTTTTCGAACTCGACCTACGGCTTCGTCGAGACCGCGACGCCCGAGCAGGTGGTCGTGCGCATCGACGGTGTGCCGCGGCACTATCGGACCGTCGACTACTTGGCGCAGCAGCCCGCAAACCTCTCGCGTGGGTTCGTGCTGTATGTGCCGTTCGGCGTCGACTACCGCCATCAGAAGGACGCGACGACGGAAGTTCCCGAACGGCTGCGCGCAGCGCTCGCCTCGGCGTTGCCTTCGATCCCAGGCGGCACGTTCGCGATCTCGATCGGCGTCGAGTTCCAGTCGGCCGCGGCGTCGTCGCTCGACCTGGTCGCGGTAGTCCGCTTCTCCGGTGAAGCCGCGTCGCACTACGGCACGCTGCGCCGCGCGATCGCCGCCACGCTCGTCGACGCTGCGACGCGGCATGACTTTGGGATCCCGTTTCCGCAGCTCACGCTGCATCGCGCCGACTGAGATTTTCTGCCGTCGTGTAACCGAGTGGCGCTTTCTCGCACTACTCGGTCATGGCGAATGCAATCCTCCCAACCGACTCTAGAGACCTAGGCCGCTACGGCCCGCGCGAGCGCATCGTGCAGCTCGGCGAGATGCGGCTCTCCGACGCCGAGTGCCTCGCGCTCTTGTTGCGCACGGGCCAGCGCGGCGAGAGCGCAGAGCAAATGGCGCATCGGCTGCTGAAGAGCTACGGCGGCCTTGCTTCGCTTGCCGAGGCGCCGGTGCGCGAGATCGGCGCCGAGAAGGGCATCGGCCAAGCGCGCGCTGCTGCGCTCGGCGCCGCCTTTGGCATCGCCCGACGGCTCGCGGAAGTGCGCATGCGCCCAGGCTCCGCGGTTCGTTCCGGCCGCGACGTGGCGACGGTGGTGCGCGAGTCGGTGCGCGGGGCGCGACGGGAGACCTTCTTCGCGCTGTTGCTCGACGCGCGGCGGCGCATCCTGTCGATGCGAGTTGTCAGCCAGGGCAGCGCCGATTCGGCGCTCGTGCATCCACGAGAGGTGTTCTCGCCTGCGGTCCGCGAAGGCGCGTCCGCGATCGTCGTTGCGCACAACCATCCGAGCGGGGATCCGACGCCGAGTCCCGAGGACCGCGCGGTGACCGAGCGACTGCGGCGAGCGGGTCAGTTGCTCGGCATCGAGCTGCTCGACCATGTCGTAGTCGGCGACGATCGTTGCTTCAGCTTCGCCGAGGAGTCGTTCTTGCCGATCGTCTAGCTGCCGCCGGTGGCGTTGCGCATGGCAGCGAGCAGTAGCGCGCCAGCGCCGACCAGCGCGGCG
Organism: uncultured Planctomycetota bacterium; assembly: GCA_903925435.1. Classification (GTDB taxonomy): domain Bacteria; phylum Planctomycetota; class UBA1135; order UBA1135; family UBA2386; genus SXPK01. Next base: position 3,782 of record CAIYFF010000345.1, read on the forward strand.
GTTTCCGTGCGCAGCACGTGCGGGCCGAGCCCGATCGGCTGGAAGCCGCTCGCGATGGCCTGCGCGCGCTCTGCTTGCGTGAAGCCGCCTTCCGGCCCGACGAGCAGCACCGCCGCATTGCCGGGCACTGCAGCGGGGCACGGCTTGCCATCGCCATCGGCGAGCAGCCTTAGCGTTGGCAGTTCTTGCGCCGCGAGGAAGTCCGAGAACTCGGTGACCTCGCGCACTTCGGGCAGCCATGCGCGGTCGCACTGTCCAGCAGCGGAGCGCACGAGCTTCTCCCAGCGGTCGCGGCGGCCGCCTTGGGGGCGCGTGCGTTCGGTCCACAGCGGCCAGAACACCGAGACGCCTGCCTCGGTGCCGTGCTCGAACAGCCAATCGGCGCGAGTCCACTTCGGTGGCGCAAACGCGATGTGCAGTCGGAACGAGTCCGGTTGCACGCTGCGCGCTTCGCTCGCGCGGATCGCGACCTTGCCGCCGCCGCTGCGTTCGACGGTCGCGGAGCACTCGTTGCCTTTGCCGTCGCAGAGCACGAGGTCGTCGCCAGGTCGCATGCGCAACACCGTGGCCAGGTGGTGGGCGACCTCGCCCACGAGGATCGCGCCGCCTTGCTGTGGCAATGAATCGACGAAGTAACGCCTGGCCATGCTGCGGACGGTAGCGGCAGGCTAGCCGAGTTCGAACTGCCGCTTCGCGTCGACGACGTCGCGATTGATCGCGACGATCGCTTCTTCGAGGCGCGCGCCGAGGACTTCGCCCTTGCCGACGACGACGCGCAATTGCCGCATCATCTGGATGACCATGCGCAACGTGCGGACCACGTCGCCCGCATCGCTGCGCGCAAGGTGTTCGAGTTCTTCGACCGAGCAGCCGCGGCTCCACGCGTCGACCGCGGGGCCGATGCCCCAGTCGGGCAACTTGATGGGGTTGCGCACGCCATGCAGCGTCTCGACCGCGCAGAAGCTCTGCACCGCGTCGTTGACGCGCGCCATCATCGGGCCGAGTTCGCGCCGGTAGCCCCGAAGTTCGGCGCTGCGCCGCTCCTGATGGATCAGCGCTGCGAACGTGACGGCGAGCTGGTGGATGTCCATGCCCTCGAGCGCGCCGCGGAACAGGATCTCGGTGGCTTGGATCTCGTAGCCGTTGATCTTCTGCGCGAGCTTGCCGCGCGGCAGCAGGCCATCGTCGCCGAGGTAGCCAGCTTCGCGCAGGATGTGGATGCGGCTCAGCAGCGCCGCGCGCGCAGCCTGACGCTTCTTCTCGCGCGCAGCTGCCGAGCCCTTCGCCGCCTGGAACGCAGCGAAGCTCCTGTCATATGCGTCGAGCACCTTGCCACCCATGTGGGCGTAGAGGTTGAGGATCGTCGAATACGACAGGTTGAACTTCGACGTGATCGGTTCGACCTTGCTGCCGTGGTAGCGCGACAGGGGCGCTTCGTAGAGGTCTTCGTCTTCGAGGATCGAGACCACGAGCCCGCTCTCGTCGAGACCTTGGCGGCCCGCGCGACCCGCCATCTGCATGTAGTCGCGCGCGCGCATGTAGTCCATCTGCACGCCGTCGAACTTGCGGAGCAAGTCGAACACCACGGTGCGCGCGGGCATGTTGATGCCGAGTGCGAACGTCTCCGTCGTGAACAGCAGCTTCAGCAATCCAGACGTGAACAGGCGCTCCACGATCTCCTTGTGGATCGGCAGCATGCCTGCGTGGTGGTAGCCCGTGCCCTGCATCGCGCGGCCGAGGATGCTGAGCAGCGCTGCGTCGCCTTCGGGTGACAACTCGAAGCGCTCGCACACTTCGTAGAACATCGCTTCGATCCGCGCGCGCTCGGTGCGATCGAGCAAACGCCGGTTCATGTTGCGCTCGGCTTTGATCTCGCACTCCTTGCGCGAGAAGCAGAAGTAGAGGATCGGCAACAGTTGGCGGTGCTGCAGTTCGTCGAGCAGCAGCATGTAGGGGCGCGGTCCGATCGACAGGCTCCGGCCTTGCTTGCGCTCGCGCTTGTCGCCCCAGCGCGAACGCTCGCGCTCGCGGCGCCCTTCGCGGCCGCCATGGCGCTTGTCGCGCAGCAGCGCGCGCTCGTGGAACTGCACTGCGTTCTTTCGCTGCGCCAGTTGGAACACGCCGGCGTCCTGGTGGTAGAGCCGGTGGGACAGCGGCACGGGTCGCTTGTCGTGCTCGATCACGGCGAGGTCCTGGGGCCTCGTCTCCTGGATCCAGCGGCCGAACTCGTCGAGGTTGTCGATCGTCGCCGACAGGCAGACGAAGCGGACGTGGTCCGGCGCGAAGATCAGCGACTCTTCCCAGACCGTGCCGCGTTCTGGGTCGTCGAGGAAGTGGATCTCGTCGAAGATCGCGAAGTCCGTGTCGGCGAAGCGCTGCGGGTCCTCGAACACCGCGTTGCGGAAGATCTCGGTCGTCATGATGACGAGCGGAGCGTCTGCGTTGAGCGTCAGGTCGCCGGTCATCAACCCGACGTCGAGCCCATCCTGCTTGAAGTCGCGGAACTTCTGGTTGGACAGCGCCTTGATCGGGCTCGTGTAGATCGCGCGGCGGCCCTTCTTGACGGCTTGCTCGATTGCATACTCGGCGACCAGCGTCTTGCCGGAGCCGGTCGGGGCGGACAGAAGCACATTCTTCCCAGCCTCGATCGCCTCGGCGGCGCGCACCTGGAAGGCGTTGAGCGTGTAGCCCTTGAACTGCTTGCCGGACACAGGGCGACATGCTGGCAAATGGCTGCCGCAATGGGAACCGCCATGTCCGACATCCGACGAAGTCGTGCAGCGGTCCGATGGGTTGGCAGGGCGTGTCGGGGAGGCTCCAAGCCTTCGCCGTGCAGAATGCGGCGCGCCGTCCCAACGCGAGAATCCCGCGGCTCTGCGCTGGCGCAGGCACCTCTCGTCGTTATCTTCCGCCCCGCTCCGCTTGGTCGCGGGGCGCGTTTCGCAACCGGTCATACACCTCTGTCGCGCTCGCGCGGCACAACCCACCCGCAGAAGAGATCGAAACCATGGAAGGCAAGAGCGAGATCAACATCGGCAAGTACGTGAGCCGTCGTCTGTCCCAGGTGAAGGTGCTGTCGCGCCTCCTGGAGACCGAACTGGAGTCGGCCAAGGGCGGCCGTGAGATCACGATGGATCGCAACGTCGTCGAGCAAGTTCTCGACGTGCTGGAGATCTTCGTCGAAGACTGCGACTCGGTCACCGGCGGCCTGAATGCCCGCAAGATGTCCGAGCAGAAGCCGACGGTCGCGCGCCTCAACTGATCGCGCAGGATGGATTGGCTGTGAGGCTGGCATTGCCATTGCCTCGCAGCCTGCTCCGCGCGCAATTCAGGCTCGTAATGAGCTGTGCGTTCGTCACGCACTCGACTCGCAACCAAGCCAGCAACTTCGTCGCGTAACGGCGTCGGTTCCCTTCGACGCCATCACCCAGAAGAGCAGCAGCGTTCGTGGACAACGGCCTCGACAGCGCAGACACCATCGACTCATCGCGTCCCGCGCGCAGCGCGTGGATTGCGCGCGTCGCGGTCTATGGCACGTTCGTGCTCGTCGCGTGGTTCTTCGGCCCGCGCGCGTTGCATGTGCTCGAAACGCGAGTCGCTGGCGCCTCCAAGCACAGTCCGCTCGTCGATCGCGATCGCGTCGAGTTGCTCGCGCGTCCCGATTGGCTCCAGGGTCCGCTGCTGATCGCCGTCACGCGCGACCTGCAAGTCTGGCTGCGCGGCGAGTCGACGATTCTCGATGACTCGGCGGCGCGCGAACTGATGGCCGGACTCGCGACCGTGCCATGGGTCGAGGAGACGCGCATGGAGCGTGTGTTCCCCGACAAGTTCAAAGTTGCGTTTGGCCTTCGCCGTCCGGTGATCGCCGTGCGCGACGAGACCGGCAAGCCACTGTGCCTGTGCGACAGGAATGGCATCGCGCTGCCATGGGTCGACGACGCGGGAGTTCCTGATGTCGTGCTGCGGCGCGAAGGCGGCGCGCAGACCATGCAAGGCCGCGCCGGCGAGAAGGCGCCCGATGACCGCGCGATCGAGGCTGCGGCGATCGCGGTCGAGTGGCGCGACGAGCTCGCACCGCTGGTCCCGGGTTGCCCGCGCCTCTTGGAAATCGACGCCAACAACCTCGCGCTGCGTTGGGCCAAGGCCCCCGAATACCCCGAGGTTCGCGTTCGCCTGCAGCGTCAGGACGGTGCTCCGGTCGTGTTTGGCTATGACCATCCGGTCGGCTCCAAGTGGCCGCGTGTTCCC
>CAIYFF010000346.1 GCA_903925435.1 uncultured Planctomycetota bacterium
ACGAGTTGCGGCTCCTGCATCTTGGCGAAGTCGCCGGCCAGCAAGCGCGCTGTTTGACGCGCGCGGACGTCGTTGCGCAGCTCCTTGGTCTCGATGCGATAGAGGCGGCCCTTTCCCGTCTTGTTCCAGCCGCTGACCCAGTCGCTGACATACATCGCGCCGTCGGGGCCGAAGTCGACGTCGGTCGCGAGCGCGTTCCAGACCGGTCGATCTCGCCATGCGATCTCGATGCCCGCGCCCTTCTGGGAGAGGCGCAGCGCATGGATGCCGCTGTAGCTGCTGCCGCCCCGGAAGTCGCAGAGGAAGAAGCAGTCGCGATAGCGCGCGGGCATGCCGTGGCCCACGTCGTAGACGAGGCCCGATGGACCGTCGGCCACGTTGTGGATCGGCACGAACGTCGCGAGTGGGCTCTTCTCGTCGAGCGGCATCCACATGCGTTCGCGGTTCCATGCGCCGCGGTCGTCGAGCCACTGGAACCCGATGCGCCAGCCGCTGTCAGCGCCATCGACGATCTGCACGAGCCGCGCGCGATCGCCGCCGTCGCTGTTGTTGTCGCCGGTCAGCAGGTTGCCGAAGTCGTCGAACGCGAGTTCTTGCGGGTTGCGCAATCCGCGGTGCACGACTTCGAGGTTGCTGCCGTCGAGCTCGCAGCGCAGCACGGCGCCTTCGTGCGGGAAGTCGAGCAGCTCGCCTTCCTTGGTGCGCACCGAGAAGCCGCGATCGCCGATCGAGACGTAGAGCCTGCGGTCGGGGCCCACGAGCAAGCCGTGCAGGTCGTGGCCGATCAGCGACGTGTGGACGCCAAAGCCGTCGAACACCGCTTCGCGCGACTCCGGCGCGCCGTCGCCGTCTGCGTCGACGATGCGCCAGAGCTTGGGGATGTTGGCAAACCACACGTCCTTGCCGACGCGCAGCACACCCGACGCGATGCCGTCTGCGAGTTCGGCAAAGCCGTCTGCGAACACGATGCTCTTGTCGAAGACGAAATCGTTGTTGTCGTCGACGAGCAGCTTGATGCGTTCGCTGTAGCTCGCGTACTTGGCGATGTCGTTCGCGATGTGCTTCTCGTACTTGCGAACACGCTCTTCGACGGTGCGCAGCGCGAGGTCGTCATCCTTCCACTGCATGTATTCGCGCGTGTCGAACACGCCGTCGTGGATGCGGAAGGTTTCGCTGACCAGCGCGCGGCCTTGCTCGTCGATCGAGAATGCGACGACGTTGCAGAGGTCGGGTTCCGACGCGACGAGGCTCGCTTGCAGAAGAGGCGCGAGCTGCAGCGCGGCGAGCGTCTGCTTCGCCTCGTCGCTGCGCGTTGCGACGTACATCGGCTTCTTCGTGTCCTCGCTCTGTTGCGGCGCGGCGGTCGGGTGTTGCGCGAGCAGCGCGCTGGCGCAGATGCATGGCCATGCGGCAAGGAGACGAACGCGCGGTGCGGGATGCGTCATGGAACGCGCATGGTAGGCGGGCACAAGCCTCGGTCGAGCGCGCATCCTTTGCCACGTCCGCGACGAAGCGCTGCGCGTGGCCACTCCCGCCGACAAGACCTGCTCCCGGTGCGGCCGCGCGATCGCGTGGCGCAAGAAGTGGGAGCGTTGCTGGGACGAGGTTCGGTGGTGCAGCGACGCGTGCAGGAAGGGCCGCCTCGCTGCGCTCGACCGCACGATCGAGCAGCAGTTGCAGGAGTTGCTTGCGGCTCGCGGCATGTCGGCCTCGATCTGCCCGTCCGAGGTCGCGCGCGCGCTGGCGGACGACTGGGAGCCGTTGATGGAGCCGGTGCGCATGGCTGCGAGACGCCTCGTCGCACGCGGCGAGGCGGAGATCACGCAGAAGGGTTCTGTCGTCGATCCGTCGACGGCGAAGGGGCCGATCCGCGTGCGCCTTCCGCGTTGACTCCCTTCGGCGGACGCCCGCCGCCTTGATTCGTCGCACTCACGGAGGAGCATCGCGTCCTTCCTCTTCGGGAGATCCTCTCGTGCGCACGTTCGTCTTCGCCGTCCTCGCTGCCTTTCTTGCGGTTGCGTCCCCGCGTGCCCAGGAACCCAAGCCTTCGGACCTCACGCCGGAGCAAGCTCTCGACGAGTTGCGCAGCAAGCGCGATGACGCTGACCTGTCGATGCCTGAGCAAGCGGCGAAGGCCGGCAGCGAAGCTGCGGCGCGAGGGCTCGCGTCGGTCTATGACCAGATCCGCACGATCGCGATGCGCCGCGCGTTCGTGCGAGCGCTGTCGTTGCTCGCGGAGCAGCAGGCCGCGGCGCCTGCCGCGTGCGAGAAGCTCGCCAACATCGCAGCCAACACCGCAGAGGACGAAGTGCGCGATCCTGCGGTGGCTGGGCTCGGGCGCTCTGCGCAGTTCGGCAAGGGTTTGCTCAAGCAGATCGTCGACAGTCGCGTCGAGGACCACGTCCGCGAACTCGCGCTCGAGCAGCACAAGAAGCTCGCCGACGCGAACGATGCAGCGTGGTATCGCGAACTGTGGAACCTGGAGCAGAAGCAGAAGAAGGCCGAGGACGGCTCGCTGCTGCCGTCGGAGTTCGCGGGCATTCGCTTGCGCGCGTTCACGCACCTTGCGCCGACGCTGACGGAGGAGGAGTTGGTGGAGACGCTGCGGCGCGAGCCGTTGTCGAAGATCCGCCGCGCAGCGTTGCTCGCGATGAGTGATCGCGGCATGCCCAAGACCGCCGAGATGGCGGCGTGGATGCTGGATCGCGTCGACCTGCCTGGACCGGATCGCGCAGAGGCCGCCAAGATCCTGGTCGACCGCGATGGCGCAAAGGCGGAGGCGGCGGACCTTTGCGGCATTTGCTTTGTGGAGGGGCTGAGCGAGGCGCCCTGCGCCGCGGTGCTGCCCTGCAAGCACGTGTTTCACGTGGAGTGCCTTGCGGACCTGCTGCGGGCGCGGTGGAGCGGTCCGCGCATTTCTTTTGGCTTCCTCTCATG
>CAIYFF010000347.1 GCA_903925435.1 uncultured Planctomycetota bacterium
AGGAGATCGTCACGTCGGGCCAGGCGCTGCGCGCAGGCACTGCGGCGCAGAAGATCGCGACCGGCACCGCCGGCACGGGCAACCAGTTCGACCTGTCGGCCTTCGTCGGCAAGAACCTCCTCGTCGCGGTGAACGGCGGCGCGCAGCAGTCGATCACGATCGACGCCGCGACCTTCGGCGCCGGCCCCGTCAACGCATCGACGGTTGCCGCGCGACTGTCGATCGCTGGCATCAACGTCACGGCCAACGACGTCGCGGGCACGATCGACTTCTCGACGATCCAGCTCGGCGACAGCGCGACGCTCAAGTTCGACAACGGACCCAACGCATCGGGCCTGCTCACCGCGCTCGGTCTCGACGCGCAACTCGACTCGGGCGCGCAATCGACCGCCGTGGCCACCACCGACCTCGCGTCGCTCACGGCGCGCCGCACTGCGTATCAGCCCGGCGACCAGATCGTGATCTCGGGCACCAACCCGGATCAGACGTCGTACTCGGACACGTTCGTCTACGGCGCCGGCAACGACGGCACGACGATCCAAGACCTGCTCACGTTCATCAACGCGACGGTCGACTCGTCGCAAGCGCAAGCGTCGCTCAACGCCGACGGAACCATCCAGCTCGCTGCGACCAACAAGGGCGAAGCGGAGCTGTCCCTGACGATCGGCGACGCAGTGGGCAACTCGGGCCAGAACAACTGGTCCAACTTCGTCGTCACGCAGCAAGGCTCGGGTCCCGACACCGCGACCACTTCGATCGAAGTGATCGATGCGCAGGGCCTCGGCCACACCATCTCGATGGCGTTCACGCGCAGCGCCACGGACTCCAAGGTGTGGGACATGACCGCGTCGATGGACGCCGCAGACGGCACGATCACGCAGCCGTCGATCGGCCAGATCCGCTTCAACGACGACGGCTCGTTCAACGTCGTCGGCGGCGGCACCAACACGCTGCAGTTCAGCTTCGCCGGCATCTCCGCCGCGCAGTCGATCAACGTCAACCTCGGCACGTCTGGCCTGTTCGACGGCGTCGCGATGCTCGGCAACCAAGCAACCGTCGCCGCCACCGACCAGGATGGCTACGAGTCGGGCACGCTGCTCAACGTCGCGTTCGACACCAACGGCGCGCTCGCCGGCTTCTACTCGAACGGCCAGAGCCAGACGCTCGACACGCTGCGCGTGACGATGTTCGCCAACGAAGGCGGCCTGATGCGCGCCGGCGACACGATGTTCGTCGAGTCGCCAAACTCCGACGACCCGATCTTCACGACCGCCAACACCGCCGGCTCCGGCAGCGTTCGGGCAGGATCGCTGGAGAACAGCAACGTCGACATCGCTCGCGAGTTCGTGAACCTGATCGAGGCGCAGCGCGGCTTCCAAGCCAGCTCGCGCGTCATCACGACCGCCGACGAGATCCTCTCCGAACTGATCAACATCGTGAGGTGATCATGGCCGGCTACGCAGAGATCTCGCTCGTTCGCGGCATGAACTTCCTCGCGGAGTCTCAGTCCGCCATCGCCAACAACCTCGCCAACGTCGACACGGCCAACTACAAGCGCCGCGCGCCTGTTGCGGTCGAGTCGCAGCGCATCTTCGACCAGATGCTCGGCGAGCGCATGCCGACGGTTCGCTACGGCGAGCGTTCGGACTTCACGCAAGGCACGATGCGCGAGACCGGCAACCAGATGGAAATCGCGTTGTCCGAAGGCTCGTGGCTTCGCGTGCAGGACGACAAGGGCCGCACGTTCTTGACGCGCGAAGGCCAGATGCAGATCGACAAGCAAGGGCGCCTCGTCACGCACGAGGGCCTTGCGTATCTCGACCAGACCGGCAACGCGATCACTGTCGGCGCGGGCGACCAAGCCCCGAGCCAACTGTCGTTCGCGCAGAACGGCGGGATCTCGGACCCGACGACGGGACAGGCCTATGGCCCGATCGGCGTCTACCGCGTGGCCGACCAGAACGCGCTGCGACCCGTGGGCGGCGGCAAGTTCGAAGACCTCGCCAATCAGCAACTGCAGATCGCCGACGGCGGTGTGCAGCAGGGCTACCAAGAGGGCAGCAACGTCGACTCGCTGCAGGAGCTCGTCCAGATGATCGTCGTGCAGCGCAGCTTCTCCG
>CAIYFF010000348.1 GCA_903925435.1 uncultured Planctomycetota bacterium
AAAGCGCGCGAGCAACTGGTCGCGCAGGATCTCCATTTCGCGCAACGTGCCGTGCGCGGAGTGGACCGTGAGCGACGCATCGTCGGCACGCAGCGCGAGCGGCGCAGCTTCGCCGCCGCTTCGGCGATCGCGCAGGTTGAGGATGTCGCTCTGCAGCGCGTGCAGGAGACGATCCGTGCCAGGGTCCTCGCCTTCGAGCGGTTCGTGCTCGAGGTCGCGGTCCTCGCGGTCCTGCAGCTGGTCAAAGAACTCGCGGCATTGGCCGCCGAGATTGCGCAGCAGCGCTGGGCCCTCTGGCTGTGGACCACGACGCGAGCGCTTCAAGTCGCTGAAGAACTCTGTGGTGGGTCGCTGCACGTAGAGGTCGACGTTGCAGTGCTGCTTTACCAGCGCCAGCAGGTCCAAGAACGCAGGCGCGATCGCCGTGACGCCAAACACCGACACGCGGGTTGGCAACTCGAGCCATTCGGGCTTGTTCGTCAGCAACTTCGTCAGCGACGCGATGCGATGCGCGCCCAGTTCGTCGTTGCGCTCGTCGAGCAATCGTCGCCACAGGCGCTGTTGCCAGCGCGCATGCGGTTGGTCAGGGCAAGTCCCGCGCGCAAAGCCCAACAACAAGTCGGGGCGGTAGACCTGATAGTCGTCAAAGCGTTGGGCGAGCGCTTGCGCGAGATGGAGGCGCTTTTGGTGTGTGCTGTCGTTGCGGACATACACCGCGGCTGCTTCGAGCTCGGAAGCGAGCGCTGGGTCTGCGAGCAGGCGGAAGATGCGCAGCGTCAGCGCGTCGCGCGACCACGGGTCCCGGTCGTTGGCATCCATCGTGGCGCCCTGTTGCTGACGTGGCAGCGACTGCAGCCAGGAGCCCAAGAAGGGCATGCGCAATCCAGCGGAGATGCCATGGCGCTTGCAGAGCGACAGCTCGAGGTAGCGACTGAGGCCACGGCTCTGCACGAGCACGAGTGCGTCCTCGAGCGGAGGCCGCACGTCCTGTTCAAGGCGATCGGCGAGCGTCTCGACGAGGTCGTCGACGCGATTGCTGGTGAAGAGCGTCCAGGTTCCCACGCGTCGCAGCGTAGCTAGGCCCGCGTGGATTTCGCGCGCGTTCTCAGGCTCTCAGTGCCCGCAGCAGTCGTCGTGTTCGTGCCCGTTGTCGCGCGCCTTGGGCGCAACGGGCAACTGCAGCTTGCCGTGGCTCTGGCCGATGCTGTTGGCCACAGCGGGAGCGAGCGGCGCCGCGCCGTGCGCAGGGCCGTGACCGTCCTCGTCGCCGTGCTCATGCGCGCAGCACGACCCGCCGTGCGAGTGGCCGTGGTGGTCGTGGTTGTGGCCAGACAGGTTGGCGGGCGACTCGAACAGGCGCTCCAAGAATGGGCGCACGCCTTGCCGCAGAAGGGACCACAGCAGCAAGAGGCCGAGCAGCGACAGCCAGATCCAGCCGCCTGTGCCGTGCTCGTGCGCCATCGTGGCGGCGAACTCGGCGCCGGTGCGCCCGGGCAGGATCGCGTTCGCGGCGTAGCCGAGCGCGATCGTGCCGATCCACATCGACAGCGCGAACGTCAACGCGACGCCGCCGCCGTGCAGCCGGCGCAGCATGCCAAACGTCGTGATGTTGGTTGCGGGGCCGGTGAGCAGCAGCGCCAGCACGGCGCCAGGCGACATGCCTTGGCCGAGCAGGATCGCCGCGAGCGGAGTGCTGCCGGTTGCGCAGACGTAGAGCGGCAGGCCGATCAACGCGGCGATGGGCACGTCGATGCCAGGCGGCAGCGACGCGATCCACTCCTTGCTGACGTAGGGCATCAGCAGCGCGGACAGCAGCAGGCCCATCAGGATCCAGGTCGCCGTGTTGTCGACGGCGGGTCCGTAGCCAAACCGCAGCGCTTCGCGCAACCGTTCGCCAAACGTGCCGCGCACCGCGGTGTCTGGCAGTGCGTCTGCTGCCTCGTCGCGCGCGCGGGCCGCGGCCTTCTTGTGCAGCGTTGCGACCGCCATGCCGACCGACAGCGCGAGCAGCGCAGCCATTGCGACGCGCATGCCGGCGATCTCGGGGCCGAGCAGTTGCCACGTGAGCAGCACGGCCGCGATCTCCAATTCTGGCGTCGCGACGAGGAACGCGATGGCCGCGGCGAGCGACGCGCCTTGCGCCACGAGTTGGCGGTAGATCGGCACGACGCCGCACGAGCAGACGGGCAGCGGCAGGCCGATTGCGACACCGCGCAGCGCTTGCTGCAGCGGCGAGCCCTTCGTCATGCGCGCGAGCCAGCCCTGCGGCAAGAACGCGTGGCACAGGCCGACTAGCAGGTAGGCGAGCAGCAGCGTCGGCGCCGACTCCATCGCGAGCTGCAAGAACACGTGCAACGGAGCGTGCTCCTCGTGCTCGTGCACGTGGCCGTGGATCACAAACCACAGCACGAACACGGCGATGCCCGCGCCGAGCACGGAGGCGAGGTGGAGCCGTTGCTTGTCCTTGGGCGCAGGAATGTGCGCGTGGAACACCACGTGGAGCAGCGAGCCCGCGAGCAGCGACTGCAGCAGCGCGAGGCCCGACGTGGACTGCTCGAGGTCGTGGCCTAGGAAGAAGCCGAACAGCGTCGCGAGGATCGTCACCGCCATCACGAGCACGGCGGCGGTGCGTCCGAGCGTGCGCGGCACGATCCACCAGATGCCGATGCCCTCCGGGATGCGGTGCAGAATGACGGCCCACGCGGTCGCGCTGTGCGTGTGCGCGTGGCCATGGTCGGCGCCTGCGGCCGCGTCGTGCGAGTGGCCCGACGCGTGCAAGAAGATGCCATCGAGCGTGTCGTGCGCCGCCATGCCGAGCACCGCGAGCACGAGCACGAGTCGCCGCAAGTTGGGGCTGTTGCGCTGCAGGCCGCGCTCGGCGAGCGTCGGAGCCAAGAACCCGACCAATGCGAGTGGCAACACGAGCCAGCCCGCCTGCTCGGCGCATTCAGGCAGCAGGTGCAGCAGCGAGAAGCCGCTGATCGTCACGACGCAGAAGCTGTCGACGAGAACGGTCGACCACGCGTGCTTGCGCGCGGCCATGACGAGCAGCGGGCCCATGGCCAGCGCTGCGAAACTGAGGAGGAGCTTGTCGACCAAGGGAAGCGGGCCATCTTGGGCTAGCGACGAACCCGCGGCAAGCCGCAGCCTCGCTGGTCCGTCCGTTCGGTCAACGCGGTTGCCTTCCGATGGACCGCGTGCGGCGGCCGCATGCGTTGCGTGCGCGCCGTGGCTCTGCGTTTCGCTCGGATCGACCCCGCTGCGGACCATGCCTATGCTCCGCACCGCCATGCGCGTTCTTCGCCGCCGTCTCTTCTTCGCCACGCTGTTCGCTGCTGCCTGCGTTCCGTCGGCGCTGGCGCAGGACAAGGCGCAGAAGCCCAAGACCCAGAAGGAACTCGACGCGATGGTGCGCGAGGCCATCGAGCTCGACGTGCGGCGCGGCGACGGGCGGTCGAAGTTGGACGCGTTGCTGCCGACGCTGACAGCGGTCCCCCTCGACGCCAAGGCGCGCGCGCTGTGGAGCAAGGCGATCGCCGAGCGATGGAGCAAGGGCCGCAAGCTCGAGAGCAGCGGCGACCATCGGTTCTTCCCCGCGGACAAGGCGACCGGAGCGCCTGCGCGCGGCCGCTACCTCGTCGGCGGCGAGACCAAGAAGCCCAAGGGCCTTGCGATCGCGATGCACGGCGGCGGTGTTGGGTCCGCGGACGCGGGCGGCGCGTTTTCGGCCTACGAGGCGGCGGTGCGGCAACTCGGCTACGTGATCGTGGCGCCGGAGTGTCTCGAAGCGACCGAGTATGGATGGACCGACGCGGGCACGGAGGAGTTCGTGCTCGACCTCGTCGATGCCGCGTTGCGCACCTGGAAGGTCGATCCGGACCGCGTCGTCTTCGTCGGGCACTCGATGGGTGGCTACGGCAGTTGGGCGCTCGGCGGACACCATGCGGACCGGCTCGCGGCGATCGCGCCATCCGCTGGCGCGCCGACGCCGATCCACAGCAGGAAGGGTGGGCCGATCGTGGATCTGCAGGACGGCGTGATCCCGAGCCTGCGCAACGTGTTCGTCGCCGTCTACCAGAGCACCGACGACCCGCAGGTGCCGCCTGAGCCCAACCAGTTCGCGGTCAAGAAGCTCAAAGACTCCGCTGCCAAGTGGGGCGGCTTTGCGCATGACTACTGGGAGGTCACGGGCCAGGGCCACGGCGCGCCGCCAGGCGGGCACGAGGCGCACCTCGCGCGCATTCGCGACGCGGTGCGCAAGCCCGTGCCTGATCGCCTCGTCTGGCAGCCTGTGCTCGCGTGGAAGCGACAGTTCTCGTGGCTCTACTGGGACGCGCCGAAGCAGAACGCGGTGGTGCAGGCCGATCTCGACCGCGAGGACAACTCGGTGTCGATCACGTCGACGCGCGACACGAAGGGCCTCTACGTGCTGCTCGACGAACGCGTGCTCGACTTGCAGAAGGACGTCGTGGTCCGCGTCGGGGGCACTGAGGTCTTCCGCGGCCGCCCCGTGCCGGATCTCGGCACATTCGTGCTGACGAGCCTGCAGCCCGACAAGGGCCTCCAGTTCTGCGCGCGCGTGCCGGCATTCGCCAAGTAGGCAATCAGCCGGTGGTGGAGGCTGCTCCTGAAGCGCTCTCCAGAAACGAAAACAGCCCTGCGACCTCACGGTCTCAGGGCTGTCGTCTACCCAGCGACTGCGCCTAGGCGCAGCGAGGGAATCGCTGGATCACCAGCGATCGCCACCGCGGTCGTCGCCGCGATCGCGGCCACCACCGTAGCCGCCGCGGCCACCGCCGCCGCCGCCACCGCCGCCACCGTAGCCGCCACGGCC
>CAIYFF010000349.1 GCA_903925435.1 uncultured Planctomycetota bacterium
CCGGCGGCGGTCTTCTCGACGAACTCTTCGAGGCTGCGTCCCGTTGCGGCGAGGCCTTGCTCCAGCCGTTCGAGGAACTGGTCGCGCATCGACTTGCTGCTGCGCGAATAGACGCCGTTGAGCGTTGCGGCGACCTCTTGGGGCAGGTTGCGGACGAGGTAGATGTCCGCGTGGTCGGCGCCGTCGACGACAGAGAAGTGGCGCTGGAGCAGCGCTCGCTGGGTGCCGGTGTAGGGCATGGCGCAAAAGACTAGCGACCGGTCGGACGGATTACGCCGCGCGAGCGGGGCTCTTGGCGGTCTGGGATCGGTCCGCATTCGGCGGCGCGTAGTGGCCCCCGGTTGCCGAGTCGGCGGGTTGGGCCAGAATGCGGAAGTTATGTCATCTCCACGTCCCAACCCGCAGCTCTTCGTCGTTGGTTGTCCCCGCTCCGGCACGACGTTGCTGCAGCGCATGCTCGACTCCCACTCCATGCTCGTGGTCGCCAATGACACGAGTTTCATCCACAAGCCGTTGAAGTGCTGCGTTCCTGACTTCAAGCAGGCGCTGCGCAAACAGGGCGATGTGCCGCTGACGAGTGAGATCGTGACCTTCACGCGCAACTACAAGCGCTTCCAGCGGCTTGGCCTCAACGACGAGCAGATCGACCGCGCGGCGAAGGCAAGCACCTACCGCGGCTTCGTCACAGCGCTGTATGACGAGTTCGCGGCGATGCACAAGAAGCCGATCGCTGGCGAGAAGACGCCGGACTTCGTGCGTCGCATCCCGTTGCTGCACCAGCTGTATCCGCAGTCCAAGTTCGTCCACATCATCCGCGACGGCCGCGACGTCGCGCTGTCCTCGGTCGAATGGGCTGGCAAGGGCATCGGGCCGAGCAAGTTCGAGCTCTTCGAACAGCACCCGGTCGCCACGACCGCGATGTGGTGGTGCTGGCAGGTTGCGTCGGGCCGCAAGGATGGCGGCGCGTTGCCGAAGGGGCTCTACCACGAAGTTCGCTACGAGAATCTCGTCGACGAGCCGGAGGAAGCACTGCGCGGGATCACGGACTTCTTGGGCATTCCGTATGAGTCCAAGATGGCGCGCTACCACGAAGGCAAGGCGTCGTATGAGCCTAGCGCTTCGGCCAAGAGCGCTTGGTTGCCGGTGACGAAGGGTCTGCGTGACTGGCAAGCGCAGATGAGCCCGCGCGACGTGCAGGTGTTCGAGGCGCTCGCGGGCGATTTGCTCGACGCGCTTGGCTACCCGCGCGCGGCCGCTGCGCTGGCCGGAGACGTCGCTGGCGAAGTCGAGCACTGCCGCCGCTGGTGGCACTCGTCGGAAGCGCGCGACTGAGCGCGGCGATCCCCGTCAGCTTCGAGTGCGGTGTGCATCGGGTCGCTGCGTGGATTGCCCGCGCGACCCGATTGCGTTGCTGGCTCAGTGCGCCGCGTGCAGCGTCTCGGGGTAGCGCTCGACCTCGATCGCCGCCTTGGCGCCAGCTGCGGAGGGTTACTACGCGCACATCGGCATGCAGAAGCACGACTCGTGCTGGGTCGTGCCGCGAACCCTGCCTCAGATCGGCTGAGGCGCGGAGGTGTGCGCCTCGCGCTTAGCGGGCGGGAATGGTGATGAGCGGAGCTGTAGCGGAGGGTCCCGCCTGGATGCGGCACAACTGCACCAGCAGCGCCACCGTGTCCTTCGAGCGGATGTCGTCGTTCGCGATGCTGTAGTACCAACCGGCGTATTCGACGCAGACCAGTGCATCAGTGGGATGCTTGTCTGAGACCCGGACGTCGATTTCCTGGCCGCCGGGGGTGGACTTCGCCCAGCTGGCGCGTGCAGCGGGAACCTGCACGTCCCGCGAGGCGTTGAACATCGCCGAGAAGAGCGAACGGAACTGGAACCGCTCGATGCCGATGGTCTGCTTCCCTGCGCGCAGGTCGATGCCCCCGTCCTTGCGACCGACGAGCGACAGGTCGTCGCGATCCTCCGCCTCCTTGAGGACCTTGAAGAACTCGCGAAAGCCTGGGTTCGACTCAGCGCTCGGTCGGCCGAGCAGCTGCTCGCCAGACTCAAGCGTGACGGAAGCTACCAGCAGGTCGCCGAGCTTCGTGATCGGCCAGCCAGCGCGGACCAGCATCGCAAAGGTCTGAGGCGTGATCTCGGCCATGAACTGCTGGACGTATTCCTTACCCTCCACGGGCGTGTAGGAAATGGTCGGCTTCGAGGAGAACTTGTAGCTGCCGCCTATGTCCAGGGAAGCAAAGTCGGCATCGGGTATCGAGGCCGACGAGTCAGCCGAGAACGAGCTCTCGTAGGACGCGGTCAGCGAGCCGGCCTGCAGGAACAAGGGTGTCTCGCGGTAGCGCATGCGGACGAGATTGAGCAGCATCTGCTGCGTCTGATTGCCCTGCAGGATCGCGTTGAAGTCGACGAAGTCGGCGCGCAGCGACTGGTTCGCGATCTGGCAACCGGACGTGACCGCGATCGCGGCCACGAGGAGAGCGCTGGCGACGATGTTCCGGGATAGAAGTGCGCGGGAACGGGTTCGGTTGTGCATGGATGCGCTGCGTGTCGATGGTGGGTCGTCGTCCCGTGTAACGCTCACGGATTGGGTGCCGACGCGGAAGGTGCCGTCGCTATCTGCGCGAGCTGCGGCCCGAGGCCGATGCCTTCCTTGTCCGCGACATCCATGACTTCCACCAGGAAATCGTGCCGTGCGGCGGCTTCCGCCTGGTCAGAGCCAACGGCGAGGACTGCCGTGCACTGGATCTGGATGCCATTGGTCGCGATCCCGGAGACGCCGATCGTGGTGCGTGCGGCATGGAACGCGGGGTTCACCCCGATTCGTTCACGCAGCTTCTCGACGAAGCGCTCGACCTTCTCGAGAGTCGCGCCCTGCATCACGAGGATCTGCAGGTTGAGCGTCCTCGGCCTCTGGTTGCCGAGGTTCACGATGGTAGCAGCCGCAAGCGACCCGTTTGGCACGACGACGATGGAGTTGTCTGCCATACGCACGCGGGTCGAGCGGATGCCAACGCTCTCGACGAAGCCGGACGCCAGCGAGCTCTGGATCCAGTCGCCCGCACGGAACGGTCGGTCGGCAACCAGGACGCCAGCGCCGAAGAAATGTGCGATGGTCTCGCGTGATGCGAACGCGACACCGAGACCGCCGATGCCGATGCCTGCCAGAACGTTTGAGGCCGGGACCGAGAACCAGTGTGCGATCGCAAAAATGCAGCCGGCGATGATTCCTGCACGGAGGCTCCCGTGCAGCAGGTTCCCGGCAAGGTCGTCCACGGAGGTTTTCGAGCGCCGGGCAGCACGCATGAGCACCAGGCACAGGATCGTCACCAGGTGCCATGCAACCGCTGCAACGGCGATGCTGAACAACATGCCGCCGAACGGTGCGCTGACCGCGCGTACGTTCTGTGGGACGCCCATTAGTCCGGGAAAATCAAGGCGGGACAAGGTGAAGACCACGAGCGCGACCGTGGCTGCGATCGCGAACCAGGGCGGCAGGGGCGCAATCGAGACCGTCAGTCGCTCGATAATCCTGCTGAGCACTCGGGCCACGAAGCGAGACGCAAGGAACGCGAATGGAATGGCCAGGAGAAGGCCAATCACCTGCCAGAGCTCGAAATGGCTCACGCGGAGACGGAGCGTCGGCAACTGCTCCACCACGGATTCACGAAGCTTGAAGTAGGGTCGCGACGGGATGATGCCCGGCGGTGGCTTCATGGCGGACGCCAGGGAAGCAGTTTCGAAGTAAACCAGCGGAATCGATCGGATCGTGCCGTCGGTGAACTGCCAGGGAGCATCGGGTTCGGGTCCGCTCGGTGCGATGACAATCGAACCTTCGGCATGCTCGAACAGCACGAACGGGTCGCGGCTCGCGGGATCATTGGGGACGGACTGCAAGCCGACGAAGCCGATCTGATGCAGCGCCCGACAGAGATATCCCGCGGCTAGTGGGCCGTCGATTTCACGGAGCGCCTCCGGAATCTCGTGAAGGTCCAGGGTCGAGAGCGCGAGTTTCTTGCCGCGGCCACTCCAGTTGGCCATTCCCTCGAGGAAGGCGCGCAGCGTGTCGCGTGCAGAATGAAGACGCTTGAACGAACTCGCGGTCTGAGGCTTGTCACCGAATACGGCAAGCAGCGACTTCCGCAGGGCCAACATCTCGGGCTCGTTCGGCACGACAACGCGCCACTCGCCAGCAACGTTGCGATGCAACTTCAGCGGCAGCACGACGCCCGAGCGCAACTGCCGCAGCTCGATCGTGAGGTCGTCGGATGGCGCTTCTTTCGCGACCTCCCAAATGCGAAAGGTCGTCAGGTCGATGAGGTCGAAGAAATCCTGCAGGTGACGTAGTTGTCCAGTGCGAGGCAAGGAAGCGGTCTTGGGGTCGAACTCGACTGAGTCCGCAGCGCGCGCCCAATAGTCCTCGAGGCCGCATCGTGCTTGGGTAGCGCAGAACACGAAGCTCGCGAATGCGTCGCGTGGCGTGGCAAGACCAAGTTTCCCCGGAGCACTCGTCGTGGTGGTGCGCCTACCCGTCCACCAACCCAGGGCGTCGTCGTGGCCGTTGAAGGAGTGCCCACTGCGACCCGGCAGGAGGACGAACGAGTAGCTCCTCTCGCCCTCGATCCTGCGTCCTTCGACGCGGTCGCGGAGGATCTTGCCCTCGATGCGAGAGTTGAG
The DNA here is from genome assembly GCA_903925435.1 of uncultured Planctomycetota bacterium. GTDB lineage: Bacteria > Planctomycetota > UBA1135 > UBA1135 > UBA2386 > SXPK01. Next base: position 4,681 of record CAIYFF010000349.1, read on the forward strand.
GAGCGGGAACTCCCCCGTTACCGAGTCGCCATCCTGCTGCAAGGTGATCCGACCGCCACCATCGGTCCAGCTAGTTTCCCACTCCCCCGCCCAGTTGGTGGTGTTGCCCACGAGAACGGATATCACCGCCAACAGGCAGGCGATGACGAGCGAACAGGCGATCAGTCGACGCATGGAGAGGGTCCGTGAGGGGCCGCGTGGCTCGGGAACGGCACGGCGGCCGCGAACGGAACGTATCCGACCACAGGACTCAGGGAGCCACGGAGGCGGGCATAGGCCTCAGGACCGCGGTTGCGATCGCGGCCCCAGCCCGGTCTGTCGGGAGGCGGTGGCCTCTCTTGGGCGCTGTCCGCTGCACGCGCGGCCTTCGCCGAGTCGACGAGATGTGCGGCGAGGTCGGCCACGCGGCGGGCGCCGCACGACGGGCAGAAGCCGCGGCGCTTGCAAGAGAACGCGACCAGTTCGTTTTCGCCGCACTGCGCGGAGAAGAAGGGGCGCACCAAGAGCGAGGTCGACGAGATCTTCCGTTGGTTGACGGGCTACACGCAGGCGGCGCTCGAGGCACACTTGGTGGCGGGCACGAACTTCGAACAGTTCTTCGCCGTCGCGCCGCGCATGCATCCCGAGTGCGTGTTGGTGAAGCGCGTGATCTGCGGCGTGCGCATCGAGGAGATCGAGGATCCGCTGATGCTGGAGGTCCGTCGTCTCGACAAGCTCGTCGACGAGTTGGCGAAGGGCAAGCTGATGGAGAAGATCCTGCGCCGCGCGGGAGCTTGAGCGGACGGTCGCATTCGGTTCTGCGCTAGAAGCGGCGCAGGCCTCTGGTCGGCGCATCGAGCTTGGGCGAAGCTCAGCTGCAGGCGCGCCTCGTCAGCACTTCGCCAACCGCGCGCAGGATCATGGCCATGGAGATGGCGCCGGGATCAGGCGTGCCGACGCTGCGCTGTGCGTGAGGACGGGCGCGGCCGAGCTTGGGCGTCAGCGCAGCCGTGGCGTGGGCCGATTGCGACGCGGCGTGTGCGGCGGTCGACCACGCGGCTCGCAGCGGTCGTCCTTCGGCCGTCGCTGCGGCGAGCGCGCGGGCGAACGGATCCAAGGCATCGACCATCGTCTTGTCGCCGACCTGCGCCTTTCCAGATTCCGTGACGCCACGCAGGGCCGCGGTGAATCCCGTGGCAACGAGCGGGCCATCGGGAGCACGCAGATCGCCTAGCGCATCGCCGAGCTGATGGAGCAAGACCCCCCACAGCGCACCGGACGTTCCACCGGCGCGATGCGACCAAGCATCGCCAGCCACCGCGAGCAGCGTGCCGACGCCGACTCCGGCAGCCAACGCCTGCTCCGCGGCTTCGACGGCGGCCGCGAGACCGCGTTGCATGCCGATGCCGTGATCGCCATCTCCGGCAACCGCGTCGAGGCGTCCAAGCTCGTCGCAACCGGCGGTGACCACGAGGCTCGCGGCTTGGAGAGCATCGAGCGCGACGGCGGCGGCCGCTCGCGAGCCGTCGGACCCGGGCTTTAGCACGCGCGTCTTCCGATGCACCGTTGCCTGCGCGAGTTCGCCGGTCGAGCGGGCGACGCTGCCCTTGCGGAACGCAGGCGTGTCGGCCGCGGCTGTCCAGCTCTGCTCGAGTTCCTCGTCGAGCCAGACGAGCGACAACGACACGCCAGCCA
>CAIYFF010000350.1 GCA_903925435.1 uncultured Planctomycetota bacterium
GACGCCAGCAAAGTGGTTCCACTTCGAGGCAGTTGCGCACGCGTGCTCCTCGGCGCCGGTCACTCCGCTCGCGCTCGGCATCCAAGGCCGGAGCCCTGAGATTCCGCTCTCACGCCTGTCGATCGAAGACCTCGGCATCGTGCGCGCAGCGATCAACAGCTGCTGGGACCGGTTCTCGGGCACCGCTCGACCCGTCGCCATCGACGAAGGCACGTTCGAACGGCTGAATCGCCACTTGCTCGCGCTGCTGCAATCGCGTGCCGAGGCTGCGGTGAGCGATGGCGAGGAAGGCGCGGGATTGGCTGGTGTGTCGTTCCCGCCGCTCGACCACGAGTGGTTCGCCGATCCTGCGCGACGCACATGGTGGCTCGGGCTGCTGTTCGGACAAGGCCATGCGGCAGCGGTTCGCCGCTGGGCTCTCTGGATGCTGGAGAATGGCGACGCTGACGCATTGCTGCGTTCGCATGCGCCCTTCCGAGTCCTGTGCCATCGCATCGCGCTCGATTGCCGGTGCGAGACTGCGATGGCCGCGCTGCGCAAGACCTATGCAGATGCCAAGCCGCGGTCGGCGCTCTGCAAGCAGGACGCGTCGTTTGCCGACGGGTTTGACCTGACGCCGTATGGAGGGCCGTGGGCCCAACGCCTCGGACTCGTCGCGAGCAAGCCGCGCAAGGCGCCGTTCGTGGTGGGCAAGGCGAAGGCCGCTCCCAAGAAGGGTGAGCCAGACGTAACGATCCTGATCCCGTCCTACCGCCACTCCGCGTTCATCGTGGACGCGATCCGCAGCGTGCTTGCGCAGGATTACGCGGCGATCAAGGTGCTGGTCGTCGACGATCGATCGCCGGATGACACGGTGGAGAAGGCGCGACTGCTGACCGACGATCGCCTCGAGGTGCGCGTCAACGAGCGCAATCTGGGCCTCGGCAACTCGGTGCTCGCTGCGTTGGAGACCGTCACGACGCCATTCGTCGCGTTGCTCAACTCGGACGACTTGTTCCACCCGTCGCGCATTCGCAAATGCCGCGATGTGTTCCTCGCCAACCCAGAGGCGCAACTCGTCACCACCGGGCTCTCGTTGGTCGATGCCGACGGCGGCGAGTTGACGCCCGACAACGTGAGCGCAGTGCTGGACGGTCGCCTCGTTAGCGACTGGGTGCATTGGTATCAGCGAGTCACGCCCCCTGAGGATCTGCCGCAAGAAGATCTGTTCGCGCGCTTGCTCGAGTCGAACTTCCTCGCGACGAGCACCAACCTTGTTGCGCGCACCGATTGGTTGAAGCGACAGGCAGAGTCGCTGCGGAGCCTCAAGTACTGCCTGGATTGGCAGCTCTTCTTGCAGGCTGCGCTCGAAGGCTCGCTGCATCACCTGCACAAGCCGTTGGCCGCGTATCGCCTGCACGCGACGAACACCGTGTGGTTCCACGAGGGCCGGCGCTGGTCCTACTACCTCGAGGTCAATCGGGTCGCAGCCGGCGCTCTCGTTGGCTTTGCGGCGCATGAATCACGGCATGGAGAAGCCGGCGTCGTCCGTGTGCTCGACGCCGTTGCATCCCACTTGGCGCGCAATCGCGAGGCCGACGGGCTTGCGATCGGTCTCAATGCAGCCCTGGGTTCGTTGCGGCTCGAGGAGTTTGCCGAGGGATCCGAAGAGGTGCAGCGAGGGATCCAGCAACTCAATCGCTCCGCCGAGGACACGCGTGCGCTGCTCGATCGCGCTGCGCAACTCGCTTCGCCAGTCGATGCGCGCAAGCAGTCGTTGCGCAGCTTGCTCGGGCAACTTGCGATGGAGCAGGCGCGAGTTGAGCGCGCCAGCAAGTCGTGGATCGAAGGCTACGCGGAGTCGCTGGAGATTCGGCTTCGAGAGTGTTGGGCGGGGCGCAACGAGATCGAGAACGAGAGGTCGCGCCTCCTGCACGAAGCCGAGGGCCTGCGGAAGGGCGCGGTGGAACTCGAACAGCGCATGGAGCAACTGCATGCGTTGGAAGACGAGAAGCTGCGTCTCGTCGGCGAACGCACGGAGTTGCAGCGCCAGGCGGTGCGGTTGAAGGCGGACGTCGCAGGACTGCGGGCAGATGGCGAAGCGCTGCGTCGCGATCGAGAGTCTCTGCGCACCGAGGTCGAGAGCACTCGCGACGAGAATGTCGCCCTGCGCGCGGACTTGAACGTGGTCCGTGGGCAGCGCGAAGTCTTCGAGCGCGAAGTGGACGCGGCGCGCAAGGACGCCACGGTCGCTCGTTCCGATGCATCGCGATCGGACGAAGAGTTGCAGCGGGAACGCGCAGCGCATTCGGAGGCGAGGTCGCAGCTTGCCGGCTCGCAACTACAGAGCGCGCAGCTCGGGGCCGAACTGGCGGAGCGCGGAGCTCGGCTGGAGGCGCTGCAAGCAGAGGGCTCGCGGCTCGCCGCCGATTTGGTGTCGGAGCGCGCGCAAAAGGACGATGCGAACCGTCAGCTCGCCACGACGCAGAGCGAACTCTCGGCTGCATCCGCAAGGTTGGCCGCATCCGAGCAAGCGCTTTCCAGCAAGGAGCGCGAGGCGCTGATGCTTGCAGCGGAGAAGGCGGATCTAGAGCGCGCGCGCGATGGATTGCTCGCCGACGTCGTGAAGAAGCGCGACGAGATTGCAGCCCTGCGCAGCAGCCGGGAATACCGGTGGGGCAACTTCGCCTGGAACAAACTGCCGCTCGGCTATGTCACGAGACGCGGCAAGAAGTGGTACCGCAGAATGCTCGACTTGAAGAACCGTGGCCTGATGTGGCTCTCCCGCATGTTCCGTCGCTCGAGCAACGCAAGCGGCACCGCTGTTGTCGCGGCGTGTTGGCAGTGGCCGATCTACTCCCACACGTTTGTGTATCAGGAGATGCTCGGCTTCACGCACATGGGCATGGACCTCAAGATGTTCCACTGGGACCTCGGGGACATGGGCCAACTGCACAAGGCCTTCGACTACCTGAAGGATCACCGAGTGCAGATCCAGCCGGTGTGGGAGACCCACCTGCGCGATCGCGACCACTTCGAGAAGACCAAGCCGGGCCGTCTCCGCGCGTTCTTGGAGCGCGTGTCCAAGGCCACGGGTCGCTCCGTCGAGGAGCTCGAGAAGGAGCCGATCGTGTTGCAGGGCTGCACGTTCGCGCGCATGGCGGAGCTCGCCGGCGCCAAGTACCTGCACAGCTACTTCTTCTACGACCAGTCGTTCATGGTCATGCAGGCCGCGTGGCTGCTCGACATTCCGCGCGGCGTTTCCTGCTACGCGGACCACATGCTCGATGACTACCCGTGGAAGCTCGTGCCGCTGCAGGTCGAGCTCGCGAGCGTCGTCGTCGCGACGAGCGCGCGCATCAAGCGCGAGCTGTCGGCGAAGTCCGGCGGCAAGTTCGACGACAAGATCATCGTCAAGCCCAACGGTGTCGATGGCGCGCGCTTTGCCGCGTTCGACCGTCCGCTGCGCAAGCAGGACGAGCCGTTCGAAGTGATCTCGATCTCGCGTGTCGAGCCCAAGAAGGGCCTGACGCACCTCGTCGAAGCGGTTGCGTTGCTCAAGCAGCAGGGCGTCAAGGTCATCGCGCACGTCGTCGGCTCCAAGGACCTGCACAGCAAAGGTAGTGCGGAATACGCGGAGCTCTTCGATCGCCGCATCCAGGAGCTCGGTGTCGCGGACTGCGTCATCCAGCACGGCATGATGAAGCAGGAGGATCTCGCGCCGATCCTCAAGAAGTGCCGCGCGTTCGTGGCGCCCTACGTGGAACTCGGCTCCGGCGACAAGGATGGCATCCCGACCGCGATGCTCGAAGGGCTCGCGTCCGGCCTGCCTGTCGTGACGACGGACTCCGGCTCGATCCTCGAAGTGGTCGACAACGGTGTCGAGGGCATCGTGGTGAATCAGCGCGACAGCAAGGCGTTTGCCGAGGCTCTGCACAAGCTCGTGCGTGATCCCGAACTCGAGCGTCGCATGTCGAAGGCCGCGCGCGCGCGTTTCGACAAGGAGTTCGACATCCGAGTCACCGAGAAGCGTCTGCACGAGCGCGTCGCTGCGCTCGTCGCCAAGGTCGGCAAGAAGCGCTGAACGCGCATGCGACTCTGCTACGTGATCCATCAGTTCTTCCCCGACTGCCACTCGGGCACGGAGCAGTACTGCCTGTGGATGGCGCAGGAAGCGCGCCGTCGCGGCGATGACGTCACGGTCGTCTCGCTGCACTGGGACCACGATCGCGATTGGCCGCCGGTCAACGTGTTCGAGCAGCCATACGAGGGCATCCGCGTTGTCCGCATCAACCATTGGCGCAGGCTCAATCCCAATGATGTGTTGCGCGACTACGAGAACCTGCACCTCGAAGGGCATTTCCGCCGCGTGCTCGAGGACGTGCGTCCCGACGCGGTGCACTTCTTCCACCTGCGCCAACTCGGCTCCAACCTGATCCCGGTGGCGAAGGCGAGCGGCGCGCGCGTGGTCGTGAGCCTCACGGACTTCTGGTTTCTGTGCCCGCGCTTCACGTTGCAGAAGAGCGATGGCTCGTTGTGCAACGGGCCGCCGCAGGAAGGCCTCGGTTGCGTTGCGTGCGCGCATCCGGAGCTGCTGCATGCAACGCCGGAACCTTCGCGCGCGTCGTTGCGCGACAGCGAGGACTCGCGGTTGCGCGCGCTGCTCGATCGCAAGGCTGCCAATCTCGCCAACCTCCGACTCGCCGACGCCGTGTTCGCGCCGTCGCAGTTCTTGCTGTCGACGTTTGTGCAGAACGGCTTCCCGCGCGATCGCATCGAGGCGTTGCCGTATGGGCTCGCGCCGGATCGCGTGGCAGCGATTGCTGTGCAGCGACCGCGCAAGCCGCTGCGCATCGCGTTCTGCGGCGTGCTGTCGCCGTGGAAGGCGCCGCATCTCGTCATCGACGCGGTGCGCGCGTCGTCTGCCGACGTCGCGTTGTCGATCCACGGGCGCGTCGACGAACCGATGTTCCAGGGCTACATCGACGACTGTCGCGCGCGCGCTGCGGGCGATCCGCGCATCACGTTCTGCGGTCCGTATCGCCACGAGGATGCGGGCCGCGTGTTCGCGGACATGGACGCATTGGTCGTCCCGAGCGTGTGGTACGAGAACACGCCGTTCGTCGTCCTCGAAGCGTTCATGGCTTCGGTGCCCGTGATCGCATCGGACCTCGGCGGCCTGTCGGAGTCCGTTCGCGACGGCGAGAACGGGCTGTTGTTCCGCGCGGGCGACGCAGC
>CAIYFF010000351.1 GCA_903925435.1 uncultured Planctomycetota bacterium
CGCCGCCGACGCAGGCTGCCGCGCTGCCGATCATCACGATGCGTTCGGCGATCGACATCGCAGCGTCTGCGTCAGAGCCTTCGCCGACGATCGTGGCTGCGGTCGCAGCAAACTCGACGCGCGAAGGCGCAGCGCTCGCGAAGCCAAGTGCGCGCAGCGCAGTGCGCTTTGCGGCCTGCGCATCGACGACGGCGAGAACGGTCTTCGCTCCGTCCTTGGCGGCGACGACCAGCAACTCTGCTTCGCCGGCTGCAGGAACCAGTTCGGCTTTGCCCGTGAGCTTGCCGCCAGATGCCGCGATGCCGTGCTCGGCGCCAATCCACGCTGCGACCTTGGCGCCAGTCGCAACCGCCTCCATCGCGTCGCTGCCCGCGTGCGCGAGCGCTGCGGCGCACTGCGTCTGCGCAACGAGCAACCGCGCGAGCGAGCCGCTCTGCGCGCCGATCGCTTCGCACGATGCCGCAAACGGCAGGAGGCCCATGCCCGCGCCACCGCGATCCTCGGGGATCGGCATCGCGAACAATCCGAGTTCGGCAAGGCCCGCGAACTCATCGCGCGCAAACGTGCGATGCTCGTCGCGCTCCTGCGCGTGCGGGGCCACGGCATCCGCCACGTACTTCGTGACGGTGTCGAGGATCAGGGTCTGGTCGTCGGTCAGTTGCAGGTTGTGCATCGCAGTTTGGTTGGCGTCGCGTTCAGCGCGCGCCTTGCCAGAAGTAGAGGAATCGCGGCCCCGTCGAGGAGGCCATCAGTTGTGCGGCGACTGCAGACAAGTCTTGCGGCGCCTTTGCCTCGGAGCCGAACAGCGCGTCGCGCAGCGTCGGACGGCGACGGTGCTCGACGATCTGCACAGGGCCGCGGTCGGCAAACCATGCTTCGATCGAAGAGGGATCCACGATCTCGTCGATCAAGCCGTTCTTCAGCGCCTGACCAGCGGAGTAGATGCCGCCGTTGGCGAGCTGGATCACTTGCTCGCGATCGAGGTTGGGACGGCCTTCGTCGACGACGTCGACGAACTGCATGTAGAGCTCGTCGACAATGCTCGTGAGCATCGCCTTCTCAGCGTCCGCCATCGGCCGCGTCATCGACAAGATGTCCTTGAACGGCGTCTTGTCCGACTTGATCGCGATCTGCTCGATGCCGAGCTTCTTCGCGGCTTCGGCCATGTTCCACGAGCTCATGATCACGCCGATGCTGCCGGTGATCGTCGAACGGCGCGCAACGATGCGATCTGCGGCGCACGCGACGTAGTAGCCGCCGCTCGCGGCGATGTCGCCAAACGCGGCGAGCACGCGCACCTTGGGATGCTCGTCCTTGAACTGCTTGATGAGGCGATGGATCTCGTCGCTGTCGGTCACGCCGCCGCCGGGCGAGTCGATCGCGAGCCAGAGGCCCTTGATGTCATCGTTCGCGGCGGCGTAGCGCAGCGCTCGACGCACTTCGCTGACCGTGCCGCCCGACGCGCCCATCAACGGCGACTGTGTCTCCGCAATCGCGCCAACGATCGGAATGCGCAGCACGCGATCCTCGGCCTTCGCGTCGCCGCCGACGCGGACCACGTCGTAGCCCGCGATGTCCGTCTCCATGCCCGCGAGGCCGCCGCTCGCGACGCTGCCGAGACTCAGCAGCAACAGCAGCAGATTGAGACCGCCCGAAACGAGCAGCAGCAAGCCGAGGAAGATCGCGACGAAGAACGACGCGCCGCGGCCTTCGCGCGCGGGCGCGGTCGCGGGGTAGCCGCCGCGCCATTGCGGCTCTTGCGGCGGGACGCCCGGAGGCGGAGTCGGCGAATTGGTGCTCATGCGCGGCGGATGGGTTGCTTCACGGCGCCAGCAGGCCGCGCGCGATGACGAGGCGCTGGATGTCAGTTGCGCCTTCGTAGATCTCGGTGATGCGCGCATCGCGCAGCCAACGCTCGGCGGCGCTGGCGCCGCTCGCGCCTTCTTGGCCGCAGATCGCGACCGCAGCGCGTGCCGCGCGATTCGCAAGGCGCGAAGCGCACGACTTCGCCATCGCCGCCTCGGTGCCGCAGCGAACGCCGCG
>CAIYFF010000352.1 GCA_903925435.1 uncultured Planctomycetota bacterium
GGCCTGCACGTCGGCCACCCGGAGGGCTACACGGCGACCGACATCGTCGCGCGCTACAAGCGGCAGCGCGGCTTCAACGTCCTGCACCCGATGGGATGGGACGCGTTCGGACTGCCTGCGGAGCAATACGCGATCCAGACCAACACGCATCCGTCGGCGACGACCAAGAAGAACGTCGACAACTTCCGCCGGCAGCTGCAGCGGCTTGGCTTCTCGTACGACTGGGACCGCGAGATCAGCACCGCGGATCCGAAGTACTTCCGTTGGACGCAGTGGATCTGGAAGCAACTGCACGCGCGCGGGCTCGCCTACGAATCGAACGCGCCGGTGTGGTGGTGCGAGGCGCTCGGCACCGTGCTCGCCAACGACGAAGTCATCAACGGCAAGAGTGAGCGCGGCGACCATCCGTGCGAGCGTCGTCCGCTGCGCCAGTGGGTGCTCAAGATCACCGACTTCGCGGAGCGCCTGATCGCGGACCTCGACGGGCTCGATTGGTCCGACGCGATGAAGGCGATGCAGCGCGAATGGATCGGCAAGAGCGAAGGCGCTGAGATCGACTTCTCCGTCATCGGCAGCGGCAGCGACAAGGTTCGTGTGTTCACGACGCGGCCCGACACGCTGTTCGGCGCGTCGTTCATGGTGCTTGCGCCAGAACATCCGCTGGTCGCCAAGATCACGACCACGCAGCAAAAGGCCGAGGTCGAAGCGTATGTCCGCGCGGCTGCAGCGAAGAGCGAGCTGGAGCGCACCGAACTCGCGAAGGACAAGACCGGCGTGTTCACCGGCGCCTACGCGCAGAACCCGCTGTTTGCGGACGGTGATCCGAAGGGCCGCATTCCGATCTGGGTCGCGGACTACGTGATCGTGACCTACGGCACGGGCGCGATCATGGCAGTGCCCGCCGGCGACGAGCGCGACTTCGCGTTTGCGCAGAAGTTCGGTCTCTCGATCCCCGGCATCTTCGCGCCGCAGACGGGGGACGCGGAGCGCGACAGCAAGGTCGCGCGCGGCGAACTGTGCTGCGCCGACGAGGCTCCGTATGCGGCGCATTGCCGCACGCAGGACGGCTCGGTGGCGCTCGCGGGCCTGTCGATGCAGGACGGCAAGCGCGTCGTCATCGAGTGGCTGCAGCGGCGCGGCGTAGGCGTGCAGAAGGTGACGTTTCGACTGCGCGACTGGTTGTTCAGCCGTCAGCGTTATTGGGGCGAGCCGTTCCCGGTGATCCACACGCAAGACGGCGTCGAGTTGGTGCCCGACGAGCAACTGCCCGTCGAGTTGCCGCACATGGACGACTTCAAGCCCGGCGGCGTGCCGGAGTCGCCATTGATCCGCGCCAAGGAATGGGTCGCGACGAAGGACAAGAAGGGCCGGCCTGCGCAACGCGAGATCAACACGATGCCCGGCGCTGCGGGTTCGAGTTGGTACTTCCTGCGCTTCTGCGATCCGCACAACGAGCGCGAGTTCTGCAGCAAGGCTGCGAGCGACTACTGGTTGCCGGTGGACCTCTACGTCGGCGGCACCGAGCACGCAGTGGGGCACCTGTTGTACTCGCGCTTTTGGACCAAGGTCCTGCACGACCAAGGTCTCGTGCGGCACAAGGAGCCGTTCCACAAGCTCTACAACCAGGGAATGATCCAGGCCTTCGCGTACGAGGATGCGCGCGGCGCCGTGGTGCCGACCGCGCAGACGAAGGAGCAGGGCGACGACATCGTGCACGCCGAGACCGGCGAGAAGCTCACGCGCATCGTCACCAAGATGAGCAAGCGCTACGGCAACGTCATCAACCCCGATGATGTCGTGCGCGAATACGGCGCGGACACGCTGCGTCTCTACGAGATGTACATGGGCCCGCTCGCGGACAGCAAGCCGTGGAACCCGAAGGACGTGCCCGGCGTGCATCGCTTCTTGGGCCGCGTCTGGCGACTTGCGGTGCCCGAGGACTTCGCGCAAGGCGCAGTGCATTCGCATCTGCAAGCCGATCGCGCCGACGATCCCGCGCTCGAGAAGGCGCTGCATCGCTGCATCGCCAAGGTCGAGGGCGACATCGATCGCATGGCGTTCAACACCGCGATCGCAGCGATGATGATCTTCGTCAACGAGGCGACGAAGCGGATCGACGCGATGAGCCGCGGCCAGATGCTGCGCTTTGCGCAAATCCTGTCGCCGTTCGCGCCGCATCTCGCCGAGGAGATCTGGAGCCGACTGGCTGGCGCCGGATCGCTCCCCTACGCGCCGTGGCCGTCGTTCGATCCCAAGATGCTCGTCGACGACGAGGTCGAGATCGCGGTGCAGATCCTCGGCAAGGTCCGCGGTCGCGCGGTGGTCGCGATGGACGCAGACCAGGCGACGATGGTCGCGGCCGCGAAGGCTGCGGTCGCCGCGCACCTCGAAGGCAAGACGATCCAGAAGGAGATCGTCGTGCCGAAGAAGCTCGTCAACTTCGTCGTGAAGTGACC